>NZ_JAMYSA010000034.1:0-63548 GCF_040321735.1 Mesorhizobium sp. M0293 | reverse complement strand
CCTCCGATCATTCAGAGGTCCTCTCAGAATCGATTTCCGCACACCACACAAGAGTCCGTTTGTACTCATGTGCGATTCCCCTGCCGTTACCCCGAGGGCTTGCCCGACAAGGTGGTCGGCATCCTAAAGCACGAACTGCGGCTGATCGAGACGCTCAAATATGCGCCGTACTTCCTGACGGTCAACTCGATCGTCCGCTTCGCCCGCAGCCAGGACATTCTCTGCCAAGGCCGCGGCTCGGCCGCCAATTCAGCGGTCTGCTATGTGCTCGGCATCACCTCCATCGATCCCGAACGCAACAACCTCCTTTTCGAGAGGTTCGTTTCGCAGGAACGGCGCGAGCCGCCCGACATCGATGTCGATTTCGAGCATGAACGGCGCGAGATCGTCATGCAGTGGGTCTACGAGACCTACGGTCGCGATCACGCAGCATTGTGCTCCACGGTTATTCGCTATCGCACCAAAGGTGCTGTCCGCGATGTCGGCAAGGCGCTCGGCCTGCCCGAGGACATGACCAAACTTCTGTCCTCGCAGGTCTGGGGCCATGGCGAAGCAGTCGACGAGCAGCGCGCCGGCGAGCTCAATCTCAATCTCGGCGATCGCCGACTGCGACTGACCCTTGAACTCGCGGCGCAACTTGCCGGCACGCCGCGTCATCTCTCGCAGCATCCGGGCGGCTTTGTCCTGACGCATGACCGGCTCGACGACCTCGTGCCGATCGAGCCGGCGGCGATGAAGGATCGCCAGGTCGTGGAATGGGACAAGGACGATATCGACGCCCTCAAATTCATGAAGGTGGATGTCCTGGCCCTGGGTATGCTCACCTGCATGAAACGGTCCTTCGATCTTCTGAGCACAAGGGCATCGCCCTCGATCTGGCGACGATCCCGGCCGAGGATCCGCGCACCTATGCGATGATCCGCAAGGCCGACACGCTTGGCGTGTTTCAGATCGAATCCCGCGCGCAGATGTCGATGCTGCCGCGCATGAAGTCGCGGACATTCTACGACCTTGTCATTGAGGTCGCGATCGTCCGGCCGGGACCGATCCAGGGCGACATGGTCCATCCCTATCTTCGCCGGCGCGACGGAACGGAAGAGGTGTCGTTTCCAACACCGGAGCTCGAGCGCGTGCTCGGCAAGACGCTCGGCGTGCCGCTGTTTCAGGAGCAGGCGATGCAGGTCTCGATGGTCTGCGCCGGCTTTTCCGCCGGCGAGGCCGATCAGCTGCGCCGCGCCATGGCCACCTTCAAGCACACTGGCGGCGTCTCGAAATTCCGCGACAAGCTGATCAACGGGATGATCGCCAACGGCTACACCCCGGACTTTGCCGAAAAGACCTTCTCGCAACTCGAAGGGTTCGGCAGCTACGGCTTCCCCGAAAGCCACGCAGCCTCCTTCGCGCTGATCGTCTACGCCTCATCCTGGATGAAGTGCTGGCATCCCGATGTGTTCTGCGCCGCGCTCTTGAATTCGCAGCCGATGGGTTTTTATCTGCCGGCCCAGATCGTGCGTGATGCTCGCGATCATGGCGTCGAGGTGCGACCGGTCTGCGTCAATGCCAGCCGCTGGGATTGCACGCTTGAGCCGACCGATGTCGAAGATCGCTTCGCTGTCCGACTCGGCCTGCGCATGGTGATCGGTCTCGGCAATGATGGCGCGGCCGCAATCGTCGCGGCGCGGGCCGACGAACCCTTCCTCTCGGTCGACGATCTCTGGCGCCGCGCCGGCGTGCCGGCGGCTTCACTTGTCCAGCTCGCCGAGGCCGACGCATTTCTGCCGAATCTGAACCTTGCCCGCCGCGATGCGCTCTGGGCAATCAAGGCGCTACGCGATGAACCTTTGCCCCTGTTCGCGGCCGCCACGTCCCGTGAACACAAAACGGTGACGGAGATCCACGAGCCCGCCATCACGCTCAGGCCGATGACGGCCGGCCGCGAGGTTGTCGAGGATTATGGCCATGTCGGGCTGACCTTGCGCAGCCATCCGGTGTCGTTTCTGCGTGCCGATCTACGCCGGCGTCGCATCGTGACCTGTAAGGAGGTCATGCAGGCGCGGGACAGACGGTGGCTCGAGGCCGCCGGCCTGGTGCTGGTCCGGCAGCGGCCGGGCTCGGCCAAAGGCGTCATGTTCCTCACCATGGAGGATGAGACCGGCGCCGCCAACGTCGTCGTCTGGGTCAAAATCTTCGAGAAATTCCGTCGCGTGCTTCTCTCGTCGGCCATGCTCGGTGTGCGCGGCCGCATCCAGCGGGAAGGGGAGGTGGTGCATCTCGTCGCGCACGAGCTGACCGATCTGTCGGCCGAACTCGCCAGCGTCGGAAACCGCGACACGCCATTTCCATTGCCACACGGCCGCGGTGACGAGGCCCATCATGGCGGATCGGGCATCGATCCGCGCGGCATGCCGAAAACGCGCGATATCGTCGATCCCTACGAGCACATCGACCGCATCAAGGTGAAGACACGGGATTTCCGGTAGACGGATGGAGCTTAGTCCGTCTCTGTGTCCTTCGACCTGCGCCTCCCGCCGCTCCTGACAGCGGCAGCTTTTGCCGGCGCCGCTCTCTCGCCGGAAGCCGTTTTCTCCGACACTGGCACTGCCTCGACCTGCCTAGGTGGCAATCTTGGTATTGTGCGCAGGAGTCGCAGCTTGGCCAAACCCGACGCCTTGTCGGCTTCTTCGCCCAGAAGCTTTATAACCTGGTCGATCCAATGGGCCTCAGATTTCAGAGCCTCTTCAATCCGAGTCCCTTTGTAGCGTTCCTGCAGAGCGTTGGAGATCCAATACCAGTTTGGCTTTGGGGACCGCATCCACGCCGCGATGAAATCCTTGGGCTCTATGGCAGCGAGGATAGGTATCGAAGCGTATCTGTTCGTCCCCTTTCCGGTGTAGCAAACCTGTTCGAGGAATCGTTGACCGTCGGCCTCCACGATCTTCAGCAGTTCAGGCGCCAGTTCTGGGAACTTTGCCTCGAGGGCCTTGCCACGCGCGTCGAGCAGATGCCGGAAGATCGCCTCGAACTCCGCCTTGTAGTCGTCAGTAACCCAATAGCCGATTCCATAGGCTGAATGTTCGAACTCGTCATACCAACGCCAATCAGATCCCCGCGGGGGCAACCGACCCTCGGCGAGGAGTTCATCGATATAGGACCTGCACTCCTTCTCGACTGTCTTGAGGTCCTTGCCCAGGATGCCCTTGCTGGCCATCATCATCCGAAGCGCAAAGATGTGAAGCATCTCGCCGGAATCGACCACGGTCCGCTTGTCGAACTGCTCCTGCATCTTCTTGAGTGCATCATCAACAACGTCGTCGTCGAGTTTGTCGAAGCTGCCGACGATCTGCCAAGGCGCCGCGCTCTGAGGTTTCAGGAAATAGGAACTCCCATCCAGCGATGCCCGAACGCCCGGCTTATCGAACCTCCCCTCAATCAGCATCTGGCCAAGCACTTCGTCCTGAAGTAGCGGACTGGTTAGATTCACCGAACTGTAGCGGTTCTTCGCGACTACGATCCTGGGCTGCTCGCCAGCGCCCTCCTTTCCCCCGCGTCCAGCAATGTAGCCAAATTCACTCGCGCGCCTTTGCGATAGGTCCTCAGGCTCGAGGCGACCTGCCCGCCATTCGACGTCGAAAGCGCAAAAAAGTCGGACGAGTTCAACCATCGCCGGATCGTTCGCCAGATGCTCCTCGCTCAAGGTCTCGATCAGTCGGCTCAGATCTTCGATCACATGTCGCAATATCCGGAGTGATTGCACCCCGGATTCTGAGAAGATACCGATCACGTTGTCCCGCTGCTGTGCGACGAAGTCCTTCTCAGGCCCCGCTGCTAACGCGGAATGAAAATCGTCAAATGCCGCGAGGACCTGCGGCTCGACCCGAATGGTCTGGCCGAAGATCTTCTCCTTTGCTTCGGAAAACTCTTCGGTCAGCTTCTGGTCGTGAGCAATGACGATCACGCAGCAACCGTGATGCTCCACATAGAGATTGATGATGCCAAGCGTCTCTTTTACACCGAGGCCACACCGTTCGAGATCGTCTAAGATGATCGGCTTGTCGTTGTTCACTTCCTGGCGCAGAAATGCGCCGACCAGCCCTGAGGTAAGGCCGCTGACAGCCAATGAACCAAAGCCGGAAACCTCGGCGGTCATGTCGCCGACGCCGTCGGCAATCTTCTTGACCCACGCCTTTCGCGGAAACATCGCTGTATAGACAGCTGCGATGACGTCATCGCCGCTATTGAGGCCGAAGAGGCTGACGTAATACGCTTCGTCGTTCGGAATCGCTTGGCGTACCTGGTAGGTCTTTCCCGTTCCCCAGTCGCCGGTGACCAGAACCGCGTAGTGCGGCTCCTTACGTGTGCGATAGTAGTCCAGGTATTTCTTCAAGTTCGACGTTGGAGCCGCTGGCGGTTGGGTGGCCTTCGGGGCTGCTTCTATCATTTCCGCCATAGTTCTCGCTTGATCCTCATCAGGCCCAAAAAAGCGCTTCCTCAGGTTTCTCGGGTTCCACCAAGAGCTCATAGTTGGTCCGCTTCTGGCGCGACCATCAAGGCCGGCGAGCGCACAGCCACAGCCAGCTCGCCGAGCCAGGGCGTCACGTCGACGATCGAAACGGCATGATGATGATCGTGAAAGTAGCCCTTCACCTTGCGATACCTATCCCCAAACCGCTCGAAAAAGAGCACCTGGACCTTATCACCTCGACTGAGGACGCTCTTGATCGAGCGGCCGCCGTGTAGAAATTTCAGTGCATGCGCTGTTCCTAGCAAGTACAGAATTTTGCGCTTCGTGCTGTTGCTGTCCGCCAGCATGAAGAAATCCTTGAATATTGAGTTCTGCCGGATGGACTCCGAACCTCCCCGCCAGTTTATAAACTTGAATTCCGCAATGCGGCGGTCAGTTTCAAGGTCGAATTGCCGTCCCGTGTTGCCCGCGCCAAGCGAAACATACTCGACGCGCTCTCCCGGTTCGAGAACGTGCGGGAGACACAGCAGGATGCCAAGCGCATGTATTGTGACGTCGATCTGACACGCAAGCCGTTTCATTTCGCCAGCCGCCGCAAGCACGTCGCGTTCCGCACCGGCGGCTTTCAGAAATCCCAACGCCTGATCGGCCGTCAAACCCCTTACATCGGTTTCAATTCGCGACAGTGTCCTCGTCAGATTCTCTCCTGCAAACTTTGAGAGAAGCCTGATCGCTCCAGCCGGGTCTTCTTTCATCGGCTGGTTCTCCCGCAGTTCCGGTCCCGATCCGCGCAGCCTGCCCCAAGAAGAGGAATCTTGTCGATCCCTACGAGCACATCGACCGCATCAAGGTGAAGACGCGGGATTTCCGATAGAAGCTGCAGCTGATACACCGTCATCATGTGGTAGTCTGGCCCGCATGACGACGCTTCATCTCAATTGGCGCGGAAGACGGTGAATCCCACAAAGCCGAATAAAGCGCATCCGCCGAAATGGATCGAGCCTCAGCTGACGCGCCTGGTCGACGAAGCGCCCAACGGCTCCGATTGGCTTCACGAAATCAAGTACGACGGATACCGCATGCACGCGCGGATCGACGGCAGCGACATCCGCTTGCTCACCCGCACCGGCCTCGATTGGTCGCATCGCTATCAAGCGACGATAGCGGCCCTCCGCGCGCTCCCGGTGAAAGAGGCATATGTCGACGGGGAGCTGTGCGCCGTTCGGGCAGACGGCGTCACCTCCTTCAGCCGCCTGCAGGCCGCTATGGACGAGGGCCGCACGGGCGATCTTGCCTTCTTTGCTTTCGATCTTCTGTTCCTGAACGGAGAAAGCACTGCGAAGCTGCCGCTCATCGACCGCAAGGCGCGACTGGAAGGCCTGTTTTCGACCGACATGCCCGGCCTGAGCTTCAGCGATCACGTGATCGGCGACGGGCCTTCGTTCCGCAAGCACGCCTGCCGGCTTGCACTCGAGGGCGCTATCTCAAAGCGGATCGACAGCGCCTATGCATCCGGCAATCGCGGCCTATGGGTCAAGTCAAAGTGTCTCAACAGAGAGGAATTCATCGTCGTCGGCTGGACCGATCCGACTGGAAGCCGGCCGCACATCGGCTCGCTGCTTCTCGGCTACTACACCGATGATGGTCGTCTGATGTACGCGGGCCGCGCCGGCACGGGCATCACGGTTGCAGAGCTCAAGCGATTGGCTGGCCGGCTTGAACCACTTCAGGCAGCTCGAATGCCCCTCGACGTTCCGCCGCCGCGCGCGAGCCGGTTCGGCTCGCCGCTTGAGCTGTCGCGCGTGCATTGGGTCAGGCCTGAAGTGGTGGTCGAGGTCACCTATCTCACCTGGACGGAAGACAATCTCCTGCGCCAGGTCTCGTACCAAGGCGAGCGTCAGGACAAGCCAGCCCGGCAGGTGGTGCGCTCCCCGCCCCGTCCCTGATCGACATCGGGCGCCGTTTCGTTTCAAGTCACCCGACTTGCTCTACCTGCAGTGTGCCGGGAGGAAGGGCCTTGATCAGCGACTTCGCCGACACCGAAGGGTCGAGCCAATCCGCCCACGCGCTGCGATCGACGGCAGCTGCGCGCTCCAGAACGAACCTCGAACGCTGAAATCAAGCTGCGACCTTCTTGCGGGTGCGCTTCGCCGGCGGCGGCGTTTCCGGCTCTTTCGGTTTGCGGCCGAGCCCCATCGTCTTGGCCAATGCCGAGCGCGCCGCGGCGTAGTTCGGCGCGACCATGGGATAATCCGCCGGCAGGCCCCATTTGGCCCGATATCCATCCGGCGTCAGCCCGTAGTGGGTCGACAGATGGCGCTTTAGCGATCTGAATTTCTTCCCGTCCTCAAGGGAGATGATGTAGTCCGGTGTCACCGACTTCCTGATCGGGACTGCAGGCGTAAGGGCAACCGGCACTTCTGCAGAGACACCTCCGGCCGTCCCTTTCAGGGCCGCGTGCACTTGGCCGATGAGGGCAGGGAGATCCCCCACCGGGATCGGATTGTTGGAGACATAGGCTGAGACGACATCGGCCGTGAGCTCGATGAGGGTGTCGATGTTTTTTTCGGCTTCTTCTGTCATGAAACTCTCCAGGCGGCGTGAAACACAGTCGGCGAAGCGTCGCTTCATAGTGGCGGTCACCACCGAAAGCAAATACAGCCCGGCAGGACTATCGCGATGCTCGTCGGCACCGAGGACGGTCTTGAGCTTTTTGCAATTCATCCCTAACCTGGGTTGAACCGCTCAGAAGATGCGCATATCGCCTCGAGCGGGCGCTTGCGGGTCATGGTCGCGATGTTGTCTTAGCTACGATGTTTCCCATCCGCTTGGTTAGGCTGTCGAAAAGAAACAATCGCTCTCGATCACTTACTTCCGGAGCCCGATATCGATGAAACATCCAGTCGTTAAACCAGGTCTTAAAGAAGAAGTGCCCTGGTCTGACAGCCTGACCACCTACGACCGTCAGCACTTCACGACCTACCTGAGGCTCCTGGATGCAGGTGCCGATGAGGCAAGCTATGAGGAGATGGCGCAGGTCATCCTCGGCATCGATCCGGTGCAAGAGCCGGAGCGCGCCCGGAAAATCGTGCGAAGCCATCTCGATCGGGCGAACTGGATGGTGACGACCGGTTACAAGGAATTGTTCGCCGGATGAGGGCGAACAGGGGGCGACACGCTCCGCTTGTCAGATGTGGATACGGCGCCCGCGACAAGACCGGTCTGACGGTCGGGGCTGCGGGAATTAGTTCAAATTGAAAGACCTCAGTTCTTTGCTCGACATGACCATCGACCAGATGGCCGGCGACTGGTGCGAGCACCAGACCCGCCACGCTGGACGACAGCAACACGACGTCAACCAAACCCGAACCGCCAATATGAAAAGCCAACCATGCTGGCAGGACAATTCCGACGCCAACGATAAAGAAAAAAGCCGATGAAAAAGGTATAAACAGCGGGTCTTTCCGAATCGTCAAGCGAGACACTTTCCCGGCTTGTTCTCCGATCAAGCTTGGCGTTTTGCGCCGCTGTCAGTTCCCCGGCTGCTTGAATATTCGCCCGGTTGGTCGAAGAGGACGCAGCGCTTCTGGGATTGGGTGAATCCGAAAGCGATGCACTGGTCCAGCGCCGAGCAATCCCGTTCGCACTCGCCGCGGACGCGGGCGGTCAGCACGCGGAACCCATTTCCCGAAGAAAGGCCGGTCGTCGAAATACTCGAAGTAGGCAGCTGCGCCTGACGCGGTCAGGGTTCCAAGCTCCGACATGACGCGGCTGGTGGCGCGGGCGTTCATCAAGAGTCGGCCAGGTCCTTCCTTGAGGAAGCATTTCCGGTTCCATGCGTCGTAAGTGAAAGCCCTGCACCAGCCTTCCGAGGCCCGACACATGGATTCACACTGATCCACTTTCGGCCTGCCTGGTCTCGGTGGCTCTGCTTTAAGGTCTCTGTTGAGGAAGCGCCTGAACGTGGCAGGCGGTGACGTCCCGGCAATCGCCTGCTGCGCCGGCTGGTCAGGCCAATCCGCATGCCCCAAGACGTTTCATAGGTCGCTCCCAAAAAGCCATCGCCATATGGCATTCATTCATGAAGCCCTTCAACCTACATGGCCGCGTGTTTAATTCTCCGTCCTTCGAGGGTCCCATAACGTCGTCGGTGCGAGCGCACCGTCGCGCCTCTCGACAGCGCGAAGTTCTCTGGTCTCCGGATCCCGGATGTAGATGTGGCTGATATCGCGAGGATCGTATCGCACTTCGAGCCTGCCCAGCCGGTCTCGCTGCGGTACCAGGCCGCCGACGGATCGTGGAGATCGCCGGTGGGCACAAGTCGTCAATAGTTGACCTGGGAAATGCCGTCCGCCGAACCCACGCGGCAGAGGTGCCGCTGCACTTTTTTCCCAACGTACGCACCGGGCCACTATGTGAGTCTCGTGGGGCTTCCAAGCGCCGATTTGGCCGGTTAGGGTTTGCAGGGGCGCGAACAACGGATGAACGAACGGCAGATGCTGGAAAAACTGCGCGCCTGTTGGGGTTTTACCCCGACCGTCGATAGGAACATCGCCCTGGTCGAAGGCTTTCTGACGGGCAAGCCCTTCGCTGACCTGGCGCAGGAACATGACTTGTCGACATCGAGGGTGCGCCAAATCATCGAGAAGGCTGATCGGCTCGTGGGCGGCGGCATTCTGACCGAGGCTGAACCGTCCAAGGCCTCGCCTCGATCCGATTTCATGGTCGCCTATCCGTATGTGTGGAACCTAGCCGAGATGCACCGGCTCGGTAGCGTCACGCCGCATCATTTCTTCAAGGAGCTGGAACGCGCGGGATCGCTGGAGCGGCTGGTTGACAAGATGAAGCGGTTGCCGAGCCGCGCACGAACAACACGTGAGTTGGCGCGCCTCGTTTGGCTAAAGGAAAAGGGCGAGAGCCCATGGCCTGCAATGAAGCGATCAAGCATTGCGATCGTGCAACCAAGCTGCCCGGTTGACCATCCGGACCGCGGCCTTCAGTGCCAGCTCGCCTTGGGACCGGCCCTTCAGCAATTGTTTGAGCGCGCAGCGGAATTCGGCTGGACCGAGGACGAGATAGCCTTTGCGCTTCTCGAACTCGCCCGCGTGCGCCTCAAGGGACGGCAACCGAGCGGTGCGTTATTTGATCGGGATGGTACCTGAAGCAGGGAATTTAACCGTATTGCCAAAAACAGCTATTTCGCCTATTTTAGGCGTGAAGATGGAGAGCCAGGATGACCAGCTTTACGCTAACCGACCTCGGCAACAAATCCGGCGAGGTGGTCGAGGCGGCATACCGAGGGCCTGTCGAGATCACAAAGCGCGGCAAGCGCAAGTTCGTGCTCCTGACAGCTGAGCAGTTCGATCGATTGTCGGGACGAAGCGCACAGCGAGCGTATCGTGTCGAAGACCTCAAGGGAGTCGAGCGTGATGAAATTCTCGCTGGCCTGGACGCCGTCGCCTTAAGGGATAGCGGAGAATGACCGAGCCTGAACACGGCCACGTCATTCTCTATTCCTACCTGTGGGCGCGCGAATTCGATCGCGGTGAAGAAAGTGGCCGAAAGGCTCGGCCGACTTGTGTGATGGTAATCGTCGCAGGCAAGGATGGCGGCACGCGGCGTCTGCTTTTTCCCATCACGAGTAAGGCCCCGGGGCCTGGCCGGCGTTGCATCGAGATCCCGGAGACTGAGGCGAAGAGGGCGAAGCTCTATACGCCGGCCTGGGTCATCGTGGACGAATTCAATGTCGATGACCTCGCCACCTCATGGGCTTTGGAGTCCACCGTTCCGGTAGGCCAGTTCACGCGACGTTTCATGGCGAAGGTTGCGGCTGAGGCAGCGGGGGCCATTCGGGCCAAAAACATTCGCAGCATACCGCGGCAATAATCATCGCATTGCTCGCTGAAATCCGGCGCGTCCCTCACTTGATCAGTATCGACGAGGGTCGCGCCGGATTACCCCGGTCGCCTTTCCAGCCTCCCCATCGATACCTGCAAGAACCTGGAACGCGGCTTTTGCAGCTCCTTCACCGCCAGTCCTAGGCGACAACGCTATCGGCGGTCAGCCCGATCAGGCTTGATGTGCCTCTCGTATTCTCGGCGGCCATGGTGTTGCCCGGATGGGTTCTTTGTGCGGACGCCACTATCGTGGCGGCGTCATCGGTACAGGAAGAACGGTTTTTTCGCCTAGACCTTGATGAAGCCGGCATAACTCAGCCGCAAAGTGCCGCAGGCATGAATCCGCGCGGTTTCGTGGCGAGTGACTTGGCTCCTGTGCGGGGCCCATTTCCCGCTCTTTCGGCTTAATTCCCTTGTTCCAGCCCGGACCTTGCCGATCAACCCGCTTCGGGGTCGGACTACGCAAGCGTGCCGTCGCTCAAGGCTTCGCCATCGCGATGATCGCGGTCCCGACTGGACCCGACGGGCGCCTGTCGAGCGGGGAATGGTCCCCGCGAACACGGGAGCCAAACAAATGTCGCACGAACTCAGCCTCGCTCAGAGCCACGCCTGGAACCTCGCTCGCACCCTGATGACGCCGGTCATCCTGTTCAGGGTCAATGACAACGAGTACGGCGTTCTCCCTGCCGAAGACCTCGACGGCGACGAGGTCGAGGCGATTGCCGAATACTGTCCATACACAGGAGGCCGGCCGGTTCATTGAACCGGCCTCTATGCCACGGCGTGCCGCTTGCGAGCGGCAGGCCGCAAGGGAGGCTGCGCCGCGGCGAAAGCCGCGCCCTTGCGCCCTTTGCTCTTCGCGGCGGTTGGGGAGTGTTCCGCCAGTAGTGCGGAACAAATTGACTTGAAGAAAGGCCGGCCGGAAGGCTCTCGGGAGAGAAGAATGGAAAAGACGGATATAGAAGCGCTGCGCGGCCGGGTCGGCTGTGCCGCGGTGCTGGAGACCAGCGGCTTTACGGTCGACCTCAAGGAAAGCACGCGCAAAGCGGTCAAATACCGTCGTGGCGACGATATCATCATCGTCATCCATGACGGCAAGGGATGGTTCGACCCGTTGTCGGATCGAAAGGGCGATGTCTATTCGCTGGTGCAGCATCTGGATGGCGGCGATTTCCTGGAAGCCCTCTTGCAGGTAGCCTCGCTTGCGGGGTTCGTGCCGAGCGAGCCGGAATGGAAACGACAGTCTCGGGGGACCGAACCCGACCAGTCAGTTCCGAAGCGATGGGCGGCCCGACGCAAGCCGTGGCGCGGATCGGCGACCTGGCGCTATCTGCGCGATGAGCGGCACATTCCCGAACAGGTCATTGCGACTGCGATCGCTCAGAACGTTCTGAGGGAAGGCCCGCGCGGCAGCATGTGGGCCGCCCACAGCGACGCGGCCGGTCTCGTCACCGGCTGGGAGGAGCGCGGACCGCAATGGCGTGGCTTTGCCGCCGGGGGCGGCAAGGTGTTGTTCCGGTTGGGGTCCGCGACAGCCACCCGCATCTGCGTCAGCGAAGCGGCCATCGACGCCATGAGCCTGGCCGCGATCGAACGGATCCGGCGCGATACGCTCTATGCCAGCACCGGCGGCGGCTGGTCGCCGGCGACGGACACGGCTCTTCGCCTGTTGGGAGGAAGGCCGAACAGGCGGCTTGTAGCGGCCACCGACGCCAACCCCCAGGGCGAGGCATTCGTGTCGAGGCTGCGTGAGCTTGCCGGCGAGGTCGTCTGTGACTTTGAGCGGCTGAAGCCGCGCGCCGAAGACTGGAACGCGATGCTGCAGGACGCGGCATCCGCCTGATGGCGCCGATCACTCAACCGCAGCGCAGAATTGAAGATCGCCGGCCGTTGTCATGTCCGCTCGAAAGGGTGCGCACGTTGCCATGACAGCCGGTTCGCACCGCCAAATTGGGGAGGGCAACAAGGAAAGGGAGAAAAGAAAAGGAAACCCGGCTGCCGCATGCCCGCCGGTCGCGTGCAAGGGTGAAGCTTCGCCCGGCTGCGCCGGCCCTTGACCCGCCCGGACGGAGAGGCGGCCGCAGGGGAGGGGTCATGAAGGGCTGAAGATGATGGGCATCCACGGGGGTGCTGCGCGCTCAGGCCCGACGAGGCTGAAGGAGCCCGCAAATGAACCCCTTTTTTCCCAATCGCAAAGTCTACCAGGGCATCGCCGACCGCCGGCAGATGTTTCGCATGTTCGATCGCCATGCGCAGCGCCCGGAACGAGATCACGTCGATGCCGGATCTCTTTATAGCGGGGAGTGGTTTGGAGTAGGCCGCGGCGAGCACGACTACATGCTGGAGATCCTGCCACCGCTCTGGATGCGAGGCGAGATGTTCGCGCTGCGCGAGTTCCTTACCGATAGCATTACCAGCGTCTTCTACACGCTGCGCATCGACGGCAGAACGCGTTACTATCATGCCTATTGCGACCTGAATGTCGCACGATCGGCTGCCGAAATGCGCGATGCCATCGTCGAGCGCGAGTCCTGGCCGGTGAAGGCGATGACGCGCGAAGAGCGGCTCGAGCATATCTGGAGCGCCACGCACGACGAGTACCGCGGCTATGCCGGGGACCGCTGGCTGCCGGAGCATCGCGGCAAGCGCACGGTGCTCTGCTATGGCGGCCGGCAGGGCGCCATGCCGAAGCTGCTCGACGAGCTCACCGATGATGAGATCGCGGCGAAGCTGCCGGTGCATCTGCGCCACCTTCCCGCCGCCGTTGCCGCGTGAGGGGGAAGCGATGTTCACTTTTCCCATTCTTGCCGTCCGCAAGGTCATCGAGCGCGGAAAAACCGATGCCGCCAACAACGGGGGTTTTCGCAATCCCTATTATGGCCTCAAGCCCGGCCAGGGCGAGATCCCCGGCCTCTGGCTGGTTGGTGACGAGGGCGTGTATGTGCTTTCGAACGGCAAGCTGGCCGAAGGCCAGAAGGCGCTCATTTGCTATTCCGAAGAATGCCACCCGATCGGCAACCCCGACTGGTTTCACTACAAGCAGCGCCATTTCGGCGGTGACGACGGCATCGAATTCATCGACGCCGAGCAACTGATCCCGCTGTTCGATCGCAACCTTCGCTGCACGCATCTCAACGTGCAGCTCACCGAGACCGAAGTCTCGCTGTCCCTGATCGCCCGCTAACCCCCAGCAAACCTGCCAGCCCTTTCACGCGGTCGCCAACGCCGTCCGCGCGATCGTGCTCGCCCTCAAATCCAAGGAGATTTTCCATGGCTCATGACGACCCCTTTACCATCGACCTGTTCGGCAGCACGGCCATTTCGTCCGGACTTGGCCTTGGCGTCACGGCCTTCGCGGCTGACTTCCGGCCGGGCGATGAAGATGATCCCGATTCCTCCGCGCCTTGGCCGGTCACGCCGGCGGTTGCAGCCAGGCAACCGATGTCGAAGCCTCGACGGGTTCATGGACTGAACTTTCATCTTGCCGGCGATCGTGGGCTGGCCCGTGGCTGGAAGGATCGGGCCCGCGACAACATCGCCTCGATCCGGCTCGCCGCCGAGTTCGGGGCCGACAATCGTCCTGCCCCGCGTGAGGAGCAGGAGCGGCTGATCCGGTTCACCGGCTTTGGCGCGTCCGACCTTGCCAATGGTGTCTTCCGCCGCCCCGGCGAGCCCGAATTCCGTAAGGGCTGGAACGAGATCGGCTCGGACCTGGAAGATGCCGTCGGCGAGATCGACTATGCCTCGCTCGCACGCTGCACCCAATATGCCCACTTCACGCCTGAGTTCATCATCCGGGCGATCTGGTCAGGTCTCCAGCGTCTCGGATGGCGCGGCGGTCGGGTTCTTGAACCAGGCGTCGGAACCGGCCTATTTCCGGTGCTGATGCCCCAGTCCCTGCGCGGCGTCTCCCACGTCACCGGGATTGAACTCGATCCCGTCACCGCGCGCATCGCGCGGCTGTTGCAGCCGCAAGCGCGGATCATAGCCGGCGATTTCGCCCGCACCGATCTGCCGGCGAGCTTCGACCTCGCCATCGGCAATCCGCCGTTTTCGGATCGAACCGTGCGCTCCGATCGGGCGTATCGGTCGATGGCATTGCGGCTGCATGACTATTTTATCGCGCGCTCCGTCGACCTGTTGAAGCCGGGGGCATTCGCCGCCTTTGTGACCAGCTGCGGCACTTTTGATAAGGCCGACAGCACCGCGCGCGAGCATATCGCGAAGACCGCGGACCTGATCGCCGCGATCCGCCTGCCCCAGGGCAGTTTCCGGACCGACGCCGGCACGGATGTCGCGGTCGACATCGTGTTCTTCCGCAAGCGTAAGATCGGCGAGCCAGAGGGCGACCTGTCATGGCTCGACACCGAAGAAGTTCGGGCCGCGACCGCAGATGAGGGCGCGATCCGCGTCAACCGATGGTTCGCGCGCCACCCGGATTTCGTGCTCGGCACGCATGCCTCGATCTCGGGGCCTTACGGCGAGGCCTATTCCTGCCTGCCTCATCCCGGTGTCGATCTGCAGCGGGCGCTCACCGCTGCGATCTCGCTCCTTCCGGAAGCCATTTACAACGGCGAGCCGGACGAGATTGATCATGACGCCGAGGACAGCGACGATGTCGTGGATGCCTTGCCGGAAGGCGCCGGCGTGCGCGAGGGCAGTTTCTTTGTCGCGAAAAATGCCGCCCTGGCGCAGATGATCGACGGTGCTGCCGTCACCATCACCGTGCGCAACGGCCGGGCGAGCGAAGGCGTGCCGGAAAAGCACGCGCGTATCATCCGCAAATTGATCCCCATCCGTGATGCCGTGCGTGAAGTCCTGAAGGCCCAGGAGTTCGACCGGCCCTGGAAGCCGGCCCAAGTCAAGCTGCGCATCGCCTGGTCGAATTTTGTGCGCGCCTTCGGCCCCATCAACACGACCGTCGTTTCAACCACCGAGGACGCCGAGACCGGCGAGGTCCGCGAGGCGCATCGCCGGCCGAACCTGCAGCCTTTTGCCGACGATCCTGATTGCTGGCTGGTGGCTTCTATCGAGGATTACGATCTCGAAACCAATACCGCGCGGCCGGGTCCGATTTTCAGCGAGCGCGTCATCGCGCCGCCCGCAGCACCCATCATCACAAGTGCTGCCGATGCGCTTGCCGTCGTCCTCAACGAACGCGGCCATGTCGACGTCGATCACATCGCCGAGCTGCTGCACGCCGATGCCGAAGCAGTCATCGCCGAACTTGGCAACGCCATCTACCGCGATCCCGAGACCGGTTCCTGGCAAACGGCCGACGCCTATCTCTCCGGCCAGGTCCGCGACAAGCTCAACACCGCAAAAGCCGCTGCCACACTCGGCCCCGCCTTCGAGCGCAATGTCCGTGCCCTGGTCGAGGTTCAGCCGGCCGATCTCCGGCCTTCCGATATTACCGCCCGTCTTGGCGCACCATGGATCCCCGCCGCCGATGTTGCCGCCTTCGTCAAGGAGACCATGGGCGCCGAGATCAGGATCCATCATATGCCGGAGCTGGCATCGTGGACGGTTGAAGCGCGGCAATTGGGATGGATGGCGGTCGGCACGTCCGAATGGGGCACCGATCGCCGTCATGCCGGCGAGCTCATAGCCGACGCGCTGAACAGCCGGGTGCCGCAGATCTTCGATATAGTGAAGGAGGGCCCTGCTGAAAAGCGCGTGCTCAATGTTGTGGATACGGAAGCCGCCAAGGAAAAGCTGCAGAAGATCAAGACCGCTTTCCAGAACTGGATCTGGTCCGATCCCGACCGGACGGATCGGCTGGCGCGGGTCTATAACGACCGCTTCAACAACATCGCCCCCCGAAGATTCAACGGGGAACACCTGCAACTTCCAGGCGCCTCCGGCGCCTTTTCTCTTTATGGGCACCAGAAGCGCGGCATCTGGCGCATCGTCTCGGCCGGCTCGACCTACCTCGCCCATGCCGTAGGCGCCGGCAAGACCATGACGATTGCCGCGGGCGTCATGGAGCAGCGCCGGCTTGGCCTGATCGCCAAGGCCATGTTGGTCGTTCCCAGCCATTGCCTTGCACAGATGGCTCGCGAATTTCTGGCGCTCTATCCGACCGCGCGAATCCTGGTGGCCGACGAGACGAATTTTTCTTTAGCCAAGCGACATCGCTTCCTGTCACGGGCGGCGACCGCTGCTTGGGACGCGATCATCATCACCCACAGTGCCTTCCGCTTCATCGGCGTGCCGTCGGCATTCGAGCAACAGATGATCCACGACGAACTGGAACTCTACGAGACGCTGCTGACCAAGGTCGAGAGCGACGACCGCGTCTCGCGCAAGCGTCTCGAGCGGCTGAAGGAGGGGCTCAAGGAACGGCTGGAGGCGCTGGCGACCCGCAAGGACGACCTGCTCACCATCTCCGAGATCGGCGTCGACCAGGTCATCGTCGATGAAGCCCAGGAGTTCAGGAAGCTCAGCTTCGCCACCAACATGTCGACGCTCAAGGGCGTCGATCCGAACGGCTCCCAGCGGGCCTGGGACCTTTATGTCAAATCCCGGTTTGTGGAGACGAGGAATCCGGGCCGGGCGCTCGTGCTGGCCTCGGGCACACCGATCACCAACACGCTTGGCGAGATGTTCTCGGTGCAGCGCTATCTCGGTTACCAGGCGCTGCTTCAGCGCGGGCTGCACGAGTTCGACGCCTGGGCTTCGACCTTTGGCGACGTCACGACTGAACTCGAATTGCAGCCATCCGGCAAATACAAGCCGGTGACGCGCTTCGCCACCTTCGTCAACGTGCCGGAGCTGATTGCGATGTTCCGCTCCTTCGCGGATGTGGTGATGCCGCAAGACGTTCGGGACTATGTGAAGGTGCCGGCGCTTTCGACCGGCGCACGTCAGATCATCACCGCCAAGCCGTCCGCCGCCTTCAAGCGCTACCAGATGGTGCTCGACGCCCGCATCAAGGCCATCGAGGAACGCGACCGTCCGGCAGAAGCTGGTGACGACATCCTGCTGTCGGTTATCACCGATGGCCGGCACGCTGCTATCGACCTGCGCCTGGTTGATCCCGACAATGACAATGAGCCGGACAACAAGCTCAACGATCTGATCGGCAATGCCTTCCGTATCTGGCAAGAAACAGCGCAAAGCAGCTATGTCCGCGCCGACGGCAAGCCGTTCGAGCTTCCTGGCGCAGCGCAGATGATTTTTTCCGATCTCGGCACGATCAGCGTCGAGAAAACCAGAGGCTTTTCGGCCTATCGCTGGATCAGGGACGAGTTGGTCCGCAGGGGCGTTCCGGCATCGGAGATTGCGTTCATGCAGGATTTCAAGAAGTCGGAGGCCAAGCAGCGCCTGTTCGGTGATGTGCGGGCCGGAAAAATCCGGTTCCTGATCGGCTCTTCCGACACGATGGGCACCGGCGTCAACGCGCAGCTCCGCCTCAAGGCGCTGCATCATCTCGACGTACCGTGGCTTCCTTCCCAGATCGAGCAGCGCGAAGGTCGTATCCTGCGGCAGGGCAACCAGCACGATGTCATCGATATCTTCGCCTACGCCACGGAAGGATCGATGGACGCCCAGATGTGGCAGAACAACGAGCGCAAGGCCAGGTTCATCGCGGCCGCCCTCTCCGGAGACACGTCCATTCGGCGGTTGGAGGATATGGGTGAGGGGCAGGCCAACCAGTTTGCTATGGCCAAGGCGATCGCCTCGGGCGATCCACGTCTGATGCAGAAGGCAGGTCTGGAGGCAGACATTGCCCGCCTGGAGCGCCTTCGCGCGGCCCACATTGATGATGAGCACGCCGTTCGGCGGCAGATCCGCGATGCCGAGCGCGATATCGAATACGCGACCCGGCGCATCGGCGAGGTCGGCAAGGATATGCAGCGCCTCGTGCCGACGACCGGCGATGGGTTCAGCATGGTGGTCGGGGGCGAGGCGTTCACGGAGCGCAAACTCGCCGGTCGTGCGCTGATGAGGGAAATCCTGACTCTCGTGCAGCTTCAGCAGGAGGGCGAAACCACTATCGCCTCCATCGGCGGCTTCGATTTCGAATATTCGGGCGAGCGTTTCGGCAAGGACGGTTACCGCTATGCCACCATGCTGATGCGCACCGGCGCCGATTGTGAAATCGAGCTGCCGGTGACCACTACGCCGCTTGGTGCGATTTCTCGCCTCGAGCATGCCTTGGCCGGCTTCGAGGGCGAGCAGGTACAATACCGTCAGCGTCTTGAGGATGCCGAGCTCAGGCTCACCTCCTATCGCTCGCGTCAGGGTGGCGAGTTCGGATTTTCTGGTGAACTGGCTGAGAAGCGCCGGCAGCTTGCGGAAATCGAAAACGATCTTGCGTCTTCGATTGATGGCCAGGATCCGCGTGCAGCCGCATAGCCGGCTCGATACAGGCTGCCGCTCATTGTCTCAGGCATTGACCGGCGGCAAAGGTTCAAGGTGGCTCGGGTGCAGGCGATGCAGGAGGCGCGCTGAACTGCTTAACATGTTGGATGCCGCGTTTCTGTCATGCTCGGCTCCGGCCAGCCAGACCACATGACGTTACGTCAAGAATCAGCTAACTGGATCATCGCGGCGGACCTGATTGGACCGTCCGGCTGGCGCCTGCCAGAGCCCCCCGCAAAAGCAGGCGCCGGCCTTTTAGCGCTTGAAAGATCGAGCAGTCATATTGTTCGTCTTGTCCCCATCCAGAGACGAGGCAGTTGCGATGGACGACACCAAAGGCAGCGCAAACCACACGTCCGTTGAGATAGTCGAGGCCATGGGCGAGTGGTTCGTCCGTGTTGTTGGGGACGGCGAAGAACCTACCCGGTCATTCGACCTGGAATCGTTCGCCCTTGCCTTCGCGGAAAGCCAGCGGATACGCCTAGGGCTTAAGGACTTCAAGCGGATCTGACCCGACTTCCGCGTTCACACCATAGCCGCCTAAGTTCAGTTTGCTATTGATCCGTTGCGGGATGGCCCTATGCTGTGCCGATCAACTTCCGTTCTTCACCATAAGACGGCAAGACTAAAGTCTTGCACCACGCAAGCAAAGGTCTAACGTAACCGCTTTGGTTCCGTACTTGTCCGTTGGACGTTCCGTTATTTTAGCTAATCGGCACATAATAGGTCCGTCACTTAGTACTACAGTTGCGGATCATTTGATTTTCTGATTCACTTCGACAGGTTATGGAGGGAACCATGTCTGTCGCTTCGTGGTCAGGGTCGTTGTTGGCTTGGGAGCAGGAGCTCACAGCGCTGAAGGCGCGGGTTGGGCGGGTGCTTCCTCGTCGTGAATTGCGGGAGACGGGCGCCGATTTCCTTGACGGCCTTCTTTCCGGCATTGAGCGCAAGACAGCCTGGCTGATGGCTGAGCAATCCGGAGCGGAGCGGCCCTATCGGATGCAGTCGCTGTTGGGGCGCAGCCACTGGGACGCTGATCGGCTCCGAGACGAGGTTCGCGATTATGTGGTGGAGGCGTTGGGCAATGAGGATGGCGTCCTGATCGTCGACGAGACGGGATTTGTGAAGAAGGGCGATCGTTCCGCCGGTGTCGCGCGTCAGTACTCGGGAACGGCGGGGCGGATCGAGAACAGCCAGATCGGCGTGTTCTTGGCTTACGCGAGCCGCTACGGCCAAGCACTGGTCGATCGTCGCCTTTATCTGCCGGAGAGCTGGACAAAGGATCGGGCGCGATGTGCCAAGGCGTCGATCCCGGAGACGGTCGAGTTCGCGACCAAGCCAAAGATGGCGCGCGCCATGGTCGAGGCGGCGCTCGATGCCGGCGTCCCGTGCGCTTACGTTCTGGGCGACGCTGTCTACGGGGCGGACAGCAGCCTTCGCCGGATGCTGGAAGCTCGCGAGCAGCCCTATGTCTTGGCGGTTCGAGGCGCTCACTTCATGCGCCGTGGAGGGGATCGTCTGTTTGAGGAAACCTCGCCCGAGGAACTGGCCAGCGAGTTCGAGCCCGACGACTGGGTCTGTCATGCGGCAGGTGAAGGCGCCAAAGGGCCTCGGCTCTACGACTGGGCACGCATCCGCCGCCCTTGGACGTCAAAAGGCGGCTTCGAGCATTGGCTTCTCGTCCGCCGCAAGCGATCGACATCCGGAGAAAAAGCCTATTACCTGGTCTTCGCCCCGCCCGGTTCCTCCTTGGCCGAATTGGCGGCAGTGGCCGGCCTGCGCTGGGCGATCGAGGAGTGCTTTGAGCGCGCTAAGGATGATCTCGGACTTGATCATTGCGAGGCTCGGTCCTGGCACGGATGGCATCGCCACATGAGCCTGTGCATGGCCGCCCTGGCATTCCTGTCGAAGCTATCGGCTGATCTTCGCCGCAGCGCATGGAGCAAACCGAACGAAACGAGTCCAAAGGAGCCAATCGCCGCCTGATCCGGATGGCTGCGCTCGTCCCGAGCGTCCCCGAGATCCGCTATCTCCTCGCCCGGATCCTCATCTTCCCACCGACACAAAAGCCCTTCATCATTGCCTGGTCGCTATGGCGACGACGACATCAGGCTGCGGCCACCATCTGTCACTACAAACGGCATCGGCATCCGCAACTGTAGTATTAGATGGCTGATAGGCCGTCAGTTTTATTGGTCTAAAGCAAAGTCGCGGCCAAAAAGAACGCATCAATTTCGGCGTCGCTCTTGCCCTGCGCCGCAAAGCCAGATGCCATCATTGGCTTAGAATAGATCAGGCCCGGTTGCGTACTGGACATTGGTCAAATAGAGATGGGTACAAATCAGACAAAAGGACCGACACATTGACAGAAGAATCCGACCACCGCGCCGCCGAACTAGCCGAGCTTACTGCGGAGATTGTGTCCGCCTACGTAAGTAAGAACCCTGTACCGGCTACCGGCCTGCCTGAACTAATCGCATCCGTGCACAAGTCTCTGTCCGGGCTTGGTACGCCGATCGCGCCTGTCGTTGAGCCGCAAACTCCCGCGGTCAACCCAAAGAAGTCGGTGACGCCAGACTTCATTATCTGTCTCGAAGACGGCAAGAAGTTCAAATCCCTGAAGCGTCACCTGAGCACGGACTTCGGGCTGACGCCGGACGCTTATCGCGAGAAGTGGGGCTTGCCGCGCGATTATCCGATGACGGCTCCGAATTACGCCGCTCAGCGTTCGCAACTGGCGAAGTCCATCGGGCTTGGGCGCAAGGCTGAACCCGTCGCACCAGCCAAGAAGGCACCCGCGAAGCGGAAAACCAAAGTGTCCGCCACCACCTGACGCTACGTAACGACTCAGCTATGTCAAGGCGCGGCGGATCCCAATCCCGCCCGTGGCCGGCGCCATTCGGATAAGCTTCAGCGAGGGCGCCGGCCTTTGTTCTTAGCGTGGCGGAACTCGCCGGGCGAAGAAACCCCAACCACCTCAAGCCCGGCGAGCCTAGACCTGATCAAAGTTCGCGATCAGGACCGGGATCAACCGGCACCACGTCCGAAGCAAGAGCAATGCCAGTACTTTGGTCCCGAAATGGGACAATGCCGGGTTCCCTCGCTAGCACCCGGGTTTCTCTTCAGAAAAACCAACGTAGAACAAAAACCCTGTGAGCTTTCGCCACGGAGCCGCCGCGCCAAGGCAGAGAACCGTTCTGCTTATCGCCATGCCCCGGTCTACGTCGCAGGGTTGAGGAAAGGAAAACTTAGGAGGAATAAAACCCGCTCGCAGATCGGGCGGGCCGCTGACGCTGGCGCTCAACCGCGCCGCTCGCGATCCCGGCCGCGTCGTCCTGCGCAGGGCTGTTAGCCCCGCTCGGCCAGCCGGGCAGGGATGCTCGGCCGCAGGTGCACCGGCCCGCCCGCTCCGCGGGCCAGGGGATGTCTTCAGGAAGAAGACGAGGAAGGACGCAGCGATCAGCGGTGTCCCGCAAAACCCTTGAAGGAGCATCCCGATGGAACTGAAGTTTGTCGACCCGCGCGCGCTGAAGGATAACCCTGACAAGGCGCGACGCTCGAAGTCGAGTCCGCAGGCCGACGCGCTGCTGCTGGCTACGATCCGTGCCGTCGGCATCGTGCAGCCGCCTGTCGTCGCGCTGGAGACCGATGGCGGCAATGGCTACGTCATCGATGCCGGCCATCGTCGGGTGAAGCAGGCGATCGCGGCCGGTCTCGAAGAGATCGCCGTGCTGGTGATCGAGAGGGCCGAGGATGGCGGCGCCATGCGCTCGCTAGCGGAAACGCTCGCTCACGAGCAGCTCAATCCCGTCGACCAATGGCGCGCCATTGAGCGGCTGGTCGCGCTCGGCTGGACCGAGGAAGCGATCGCCGTCGCTTTGGCGCTGCCCGTCCGCCAGATCAGGAAGCTGCGCCTGCTGGCCAACGTTCTGCCGGCCATGTTGGAGCAGATGGCTAAGGGCGACATGCCCAACGAGCAGCAGTTGCGCACCATCGCCTCGGCTTCGCTTGATGAACAGAAGGAGGTCTGGAAGAAGCACAAGCCCTCCAAGGCTGATCCCCAGGTGTCGTGGTGGAGCGTGGCGCAGGGCCTGACGAAGCGCCGCATGTACGCGCGCGACGCTAGCTTCGGTGACGATCTCGCCCAGGCCTACGGCATTGCCTGGGTCGAGGACCTGTTCGCTCCGGCCGACGAGGACAGCCGCTACACGACGGATGTCGAGGCCTTTCTTGGCGCCCAGCAGGAGTGGATGGCAAACGCTGTGCCCAAGCGTGGCGTGATCGTGGAAGCCGGTCAGTGGGGCGAGCCGAAGCTGCCGGCCAAGGCCGAGCGTCTGTACGGTAAGCCGTCGAAATCCGATCACACCGCCATGTATCTCGACCGCGACGGCAAGGTGCAGTCGGTCGCGTATCGTATGCCGGCCGTCAAAAAGTCCAAGGACAAGAATGGCGCTGATGTCGAGGCCGATGGCGATGATATGGTCGTTACGGCAAAGCCGCGTCCGGACGTGACGCGCAAAGGCATGGAGATGATCGGCGACCTTCGTACCGACGCACTGCACGAGGCGCTGTCGCGCGCACCGATCGAGGACGACACGCTGATGGCGCTGCTCGTTCTCGCCTTCGCCGGCCAGAATGTGACAGTGGCATCTGGTGCCCGCGACATCTCCTATTACGGGGCGGCAGGCCTCGGCGAGCATGCCGCGCGCCTGTTCGACCAAGAGGGCAAGCTCGCGTTCGACATGGACACGCTGCGCATCGCCGTGCGTTCCCTGCTGATCGACGTTCTGTCCTGCAGGGAAAATCGCTCGGACAGCGGCGTTGTCGCCCGTGTCGCCGGCGACGTCATCGCCGCCGACAGCTTCTTAGCCAACATGGGGACGGAGGATTTCCTGTCATGCCTGTCGCGGCAGGCGTTGGAAAGTGCCTGCGCGGATACATCCGTCCTGCCCCGTCAGAAGGTCAAGGATACCCGTGCGGCCCTGGTCGAGCATTTCAAGGAAGGCCGCTTCGTCCACCCGTCGGCGCTGTTTGCGCCCACTCCGGAAAAGCTGACCTCCTGGCTGAAGAAGAACCAAGCCAGGGAACAGCCTGACGACGGCACGCCGGAGGACCAGGACGAGCTCGACGGCGATGCGATCGTCGATCCTGCACATGACCATGTCGGCGACGATGACGCTGCGCAGGACGAGGACCTCACTGACGAACAGATCGAGCCTTACAAGGTGGCCGCCGAGTAGGCGGCTGCGCCTTACCTTTCCCTTCGAACGATCATTCCGCCGCCGGCACATCACCGGCGGCGGTTCTGTTTCCACCATGAGCACCACGGAGAAAACGATGTCCGCCCAATTAATCTATGACCTTGTTCCACTCGCATCCATCGTGACTTATTCCGACGGATCCCCACGCCCGCCAGAGCGGCATCGCAAGAAGCTCGCAGCCTGGGAAAATCGCAACGGCGGCGGTCGCCTGATCCGCAAACAGGCCGAGGCCCGCATCGGCAGTACGACGCTGCCCGCCTCGATCACCCTGCAAAAGGGCGACTATGGCAGTCAGGGAACCATTGTGCTGCGCGTCCACCAGACGTTTTCGGTGAACAGCGACCTGAAGTTTTCGGTCAAGGAGCGGCCCGCCATCGGCTCCGTCCTGGTGCTCGACCGCGCCGGCGCCGATGCCGAGCTTGTCCATCTTGCCGCCAATCGCAGGGCGGCCGAGGAATGGCTTACCCGCTACGGCTATCCGAACGCCGTGTTGCAGCAAGCCACGGCCGACACCGTAGCGGCGGAAACTGTGGAGGGGAGGACGGCAGCATGACTGCGCGAACTTCTGAAACCCATGTCGTCGAACCCCCCGGTTCTCCGGAAGTTACTTTTGGCCGAAGCGCCGATGGGCTTTGCGTTGCCCTTGTCGGTGAGCACGCCTTCGCCATGGCTCCGGCCCGCGATGGCCGGCACTATCTTGTCACGGGCTGGCGTATCCGCCGGCCCATGACCGAATGGACGCGCAGCGATTTCTACGGCCATGCCGGTGAGCTTGCCGACGAGGCGGCATTTCGCGGGCATGTCGAGGAGAACGCCCTTCACCAGCAGCAGCGCGCGGCTCTCGGACGTCGCGAGATCCACTCCCGTTCCCACACGCCATGGGGGAGGTCGCAGGGAGCGACCGTCTATGCCGAGGGCGTTGTGGCTCACTCAACTGCGGGCCATGGCGGGTTCCATCTGTCGGCGGAGCGAAATTGCAAAGTCCATGACATGCTCCGCGCCAATGGCGGCTGGTATGAAGAGGACTGCCATTGGGCGGCCGTCGCCCAGGCCTTCCCCCAGTTGTTCACGGACTTCGAGAACGATTGTGCGGAAAAGTCGATACGCGACTGGTACCCGGATGGCTGGGAGGCGATCCACGGCAGGGTGCTCGAACCCGGCCAATCTGCGAAAAAGGACGAGCGGGCATTTTTCGAAAAGCATACCGATGACTGGATCGTGGTGTCGGCGATCCGTTCCGGGCACCAGCCCGGTTTCACCGAGGTTATCGCGACCCCTGGCGGCAGGCGCGGACCGGGCACGGAGGAACGTCGCTTTCTCGTTGCGACCGACGAATACCATGTCGGCCGCTTTGGATTCGTCATCGATGTTGCGCGCCACCGCGTCTATGGCGGGCCCTCGAGCTTCATGGATTGGCAGGGGAGGGAGACATAATGTCCGTCTCCGGTCGCCGCGCACAGCTCTTTCGCATGGAGGAGGCTCGGCGCCACACACAGCGCCAGCTCGATATGATCGACCGGCAGATCATGAGGCAGATGACGGCGATCATTCCGCAGCTCAAACTCCAGCGTATCGGCCACCGACGCCGAAACCCTGCTGATGCCAGGACCTTTCTGGAACGGTATCGATCGAACCTTGCCGCGATCACACAGGAAAGGCAGCACGAAATCGATGCGCTCTCACGCAAACTGGCCAGGCAGGACGCTGCAATCGCAGCACTGCGTGACAGGATCGCGCAGGACCTGCTGCGTGCCTAATACTGGTGTCTGATCAGCGCTTGCGGACGAACTCCGTTCGCAACACCAGCCCCTTGATCGCATCATGTCGGCAATCGATTTCTTCGCGATTTTCGGTGAGCCGGATCGACTTGATCACGGTCCCCTGCTTCAGGGTCTGGCCGGCACCCTTGACCTTGAGGTCCTTGACGAGGACGACGGAGTCGCCGTCGGCGAGCACATTGCCGGCGGCATCGCGCACTTGAATTTTTCCGGCAGAAGCTGCAATGGCAGCCATCTCCGACGCTGGTCGCCATTCCCCTATTGCGTCGTCATAGACGTAGTCGTCGTTGTGACCGGTCATCGCTGCCCTCGTTTCGGAGTTGAACACGCTACGCTGCCAGCCCGACATGGGAGCAGGCCAAAGAGTTGATCCGCAGCAGCGGACCGGCGCAGCTCATCTATACCAGCAGGAGCCGGCGTTCAAACCACTGTCGACCCTCGCGCAGCCTGGCGGGCAGGCGGATCGTGTGGACGCGGGAATTGAACACTGCATTTCCTCGTGCATACCGATATCCGAATTCATCCCTTGCCGGTCTTCCCGGCGGGTTTGCTGCGGTCTGAACCGGCGGCTGTCCGCTTCAAGGCCGCTATCGCGCCGCGGGGCGGCCGGATCCCGCCGATCTCGGCAAGGCTGGCCCGCGTCCCGCGCAGGGCCAGTGAAGAACTGACCCCGCTTGTCCGCAAGCCAACCTCGCTCGCCTGGCAGGCTCCGGACCCTGAAGCGTCCAGCTTCTGCCGGTTCCTTTTGACCGCACCCGCAGGAAAGACCGGCAAGGGCCGGAACACCTGAAGGGCATCGCTAGAAAGGAAAGCTCAATGTCCAGTTCAACCCGCTCCACCAAGGCCAAGGCCCGCGTCGTCCAGCTCCGCAAGGGCACAACCCTCGAAATGGTCCGGCTCTGCTGCCCGGATGGCCACCAGGCCACCCTCATTTCCGAAAGCTTCGGCCTCTCCATCCTCGACAGTGACGGCATCCGTGAATTCCATGAGCGCAGTCTGATCGAAAGCGCCGATACGCTCTCCGAGGGCCTTTCCGAAAAGGCCATGCAGATCCACCTGCAAAGAATCGTCGGGTCCCATGTCGGCTCCGCCTTTGGAGCAGGCCAGTTCTACTCGAAGGCCGTCACCGAGGCGAAGGATGCCACGGCCAAGCTCGCCAATGACACCCGCGACGAGGACATTGACGGTCCGGTCGGCTTCGACAGCAAGGCCCAACGCAAGCGCGAATTCGCCGCCGAAATGGGCCTTCAGGCACATGCCCTGCGCATGGCCGCCGAGGGCGCCGTTGCCGCCTACGAGCACATCGTCGGCGAGAGCTGGAAGCCCTACGAACGCCAGACCGAGAACCCCGGCCAGACCGTCAACCGGCAGGCGGCCGATCTCCAGATGGCGGCCCTTGGCTAACTGCCATCGGGCGGAGCTTCGGCTCCGCCCGATCTTCTCATACTGAGGCTGGTGTCCGTTCGGGAGCCGGCCTCTTTGCTGTGCCAAAGGCACCCGGCGCAAAGATGGACACGGCAAGTGATTAAGACCGCGCCAATCGCGGCCGTCACGAATGATGGTCCTGCTCCGGTGCTCGTCCCGCGAAACGGCTGCGCCGTCCTCCACTGACGTTGCGGCCCGCAAGCGATGGTTCTCAGCTTCCCCATCGATCCTCCGCGGGTTCGCGGACCTGCGGTCCTGCGCGTGCGGACCTCGTGACGGCCGCGATTGGCACGGCCTCGAATGGAGGTTTGAAATGGATAGGAACAACAACAAGCCCCGCGTCGACATCTACGCGAAAATCACCGATCGTATCGTCGCGGATCTGCAGAAGGGCGTGCGTCCCTGGGTCAAACCGTGGAGCGTTGCGAATACGACCGGTCGCATCACACGGCCGCTCCGTCACAACGGCCTGCCGTATCAAGGGATCAATACACTGCTTTTGTGGTCGGAGGCGGTCGCGAGGGGCTTTGTCTCTCCGGTCTGGATGACGTTCAAGCAGAGTGCGGAGCTCGGGGGTCATGTTCGCAAGGGCGAGACCGGCTCCATGGTTGTTTACGCCAGCCGGTTCACTACGACGGACACTGACGCGCATGGCGAGGAAGTCGAGCGGGGTATTCCGTTCCTCAAGGCCTACACGGTGTTTTGCGCCGACCAGATTGAAGGTCTGCCGCCGCACTATCATGCGGCGCCAGAGCCTGCCGCCGATCCTGTCCAGCGCATCGAGCACGCCGACCGTTTTTTCGACAACACCGGAGCGGTTGTGCGGTATGGCGGAGACAAGGCCTATTATTCTCCCTCTTCCGACCATGTGCAGTTGCCGTCACCGGAATTTTTCCGGGATATGGCTTCATTTGTCGCCACGAGAGCACACGAGACCCTGCATTGGACATCGGCTCCTCAGCGGCTGAACAGGGACCTCAGCCGCTACCACAAGGATCGAACGGATCGGGCGCGCGAAGAATTGCTCGTCGAGCTTGGTGCTGCGATGCTCTGCGCGGACCTCGATATCGTCCCCGAGCTCGAACCGAGACCCGATCATGCCGCCTATATTCAAGGCTGGGCCAGCCTGCTGGGCAGCGACAAACGGGCGATCTTTCAGGCAGCCGCCCACGCACAACGCGCGGTCAATTATCTCCACGAATTCCAGCCGCAGGCGGAAGAATTGGGGAGGGCGGCCTGATGCTACGCGCTCCGCTGTTGCAAGGGGAGAGCGCCGAGCCCTCCCCGATCCGCTTTCGCGTCATCAGTCTGGGCGCCGGAGTGCAATCGACCCCTTCGTCCTGATGGCGGCACACGGTCATTTTTGCCCTATATTCGCCGATACTTGCTGGGAAGCGGCCGTTGTCTGTGACCATCTTCGCTGGTTGCCTCGCCGAATGTGCTGCCCTTTGCGCGAAATCTCCCCAACGTCGCTGAGGGCAAGCATCGGGCATGATTCCCGCTTTACCCCGGTACCGTCGACCGGGATTTCCATGCGGATAAGCCGAGCCGCGAGACCATAGAGAAGCGCATAACTCGGCGGGATTGCCTCAACTAGGTCGACATCTTGACGTGGCCGGCTAGGGCCAGCTCGACCTTTGGCCAAATGAAGGATGTGCGGCGTGTGATGGTCCAGTTTGGCAAGCGTCGTTCGCTCGGCAGAGCACATCAGGGTGAGGCCCCGCCTTGCGGCTGGCCCCGTTCGGGCGGTAACCCGGGGCCGAACCTGATCAGCCGGCTGGTGCCGGCGTCCAGCCCAAAGATGGCTATCGATGTCCGCTATGCGGCCGCTCCTGCTTGAACAGCAGATTATCAGGCTCCTGGGACTCGCCTCGCGGCCCGTCATCGTTCGACCGATATCAGGAGGCGGGTGCGTCTCTTTCCGAGCTATCCGTCGTTCTACAATGACGCGTGACGGGGACGGCCAGGCTTGATGATGCCTGACGTTAGTCGAAGTTGCGGTGATCATTCCGATGGGAGCTCGACCGTCGTCTGGCCGGCGGTTTCATGGAAAGGCCCACCACCTGCGTCCTCGATGGGGCTGGTCTGACCGAAGGCCGTCTTCGCTTCGCTGCGCCTCGTTCTTAAACCCGCAACAGCCGGTCGCGACTTTCTTCCCCTGGCGACTGCGCCGCCATTCCGCGCGGAACAAGAAAGCCTCCCCCTGGCTGCCCTTCACTGTCGTTGCGGCCCTAAGGACCACCCCATGCGCACGCGCAATGGGGACCCCGGTGGGTGCGGGCCGATCGCCTCCGGTCCATCGACCGCCATCGAGGTCGCGGTGGTCGCGGCCCGAGAAACTCACGGAGACGACAAATGGCTACCATCGGCACATTCACCTCAAACGGCAACGGCTTTTCCGGAGCCATCAAAACCCTCAACCTCAACGTCAAAGCCAAGCTGATCCGCGTCGAGAACCCTTCCGACAAAGGCCCCCACTTCCGCGTCTACTCGGGTAGCGTCGATCTCGGAGCCGCCTGGCAGAAGGTCTCCAACGAGGGCCGCGACTATCTCTCGGTCAAGCTGGACGACCCGAGCTTCCCCGCTCCGATCTACGCCACCCTGATCGAGGTGGAAGGCGAGGAAGGCCTGCAGCTGATCTGGTCTCGCCCCAACCGGGACTGATCGCCTCGACGAGGGCTCCGCCGCAAGGCGGGGCCTTCGGCCGTTCCCAAACCAAGCCCGCAGGCGGAACGAGAAAGCGTGACAAAGCGATGGCTGCGGAGCATTATGCCTATGGGCCGATGCAACAAAGTGCCGAGGTGCATAAGTGCCTGTGTCATAATATTAATTTGCACATCGGTGCAATGTTCCAGGATGCATGATCGGCTCTGGATTAATGTGTCAGTGAGTCAGTATAATGTTTCATATTGAATTGACAAGATACGCAATTTGGGTCCAAATTGGCTGAGCAGGTCGTCGCTTCGCTTCGACCTGGACCGTCTTCGACGTGAGGCCCATCCGCCATAGCGAGGAATTTTGGACACCAGCGCCGCCCACAAGGACACCCGAAAGCGTTCCCGGATCGATATTGGGCCGGAGGCGGGCGCGCTCCTGGATGAGGCCTGCAAGGTGTTCCAGCTTGACCGAGCGGAGACGTTGCGGCGCATTATCCGGGCCAGCCTGAATGTCGGTCCCGCTCTGTCAGCTGAGAATTCACGCACTGTCGCGGCGTTGGCCTCACAAGTCCGGATGGTCGGCCGAAACCTCAGCCAGCTTCTCCATGCCATTCATTCCGGCCACGCTGCCCCCATGGAGGCGGCGTTGCCGATATGGGAAGCGCTGGATGAGAGGGTGAAAGCTGTCGACGCCGAATTGACGGCGATGACGATCGCCCATGGCCTGAAACTTCGGAAGGCGGCGCATCTGCTGGATGGTGAGGGCGCGTGAACCTCGACCAGTCTTCCATGCAAGCCATAGCCGATCGGATTCGCGCGAGCGCGGCTTTTGAAGAAGAGAACCGCAAGCGCCGGCGTCGGGCCCTGTTGTCCTTTGCTGGAAATGACGATGATTGGTTGTTCAAGACGGTTCGCGGCCGGAAGGGGAAGGACGGTCTCGGGGCAAGCCAGCCACCGGAACCGGCCGTGCCGCGCTCGGCTCCCGGGGAGCTGGAGCCGCCGCGCGGTAAAGCCGGGCGCCTAAACCTCGCCCTGCCAGCGAAGCGACGGAAGCTCGCCGGCGGCCCTCGGCCGAGGGCCGCTGCCGACAAGCTGGCGGCCGGGTATCAGCCGGCCGTTCTGAAGGTGATTTCCTACGGGCATGGCGTCACAAGGGCAGCCGCCATCGGTCAATATATCCAGAAGGAGGGCGTCGCGCTCGAGACGCATGACGCGCGTATCCTGGCAGCGCAGGAAGCTGTTGCCGAGGAAATGAAACAGTGGGGCAAGGGTTTCGACAAGCGGCGGGAGAGCGAGGATGTGGCGACGTTTCGGCTTTCGCTGGGAGGGCAGGAGAATGCCGAGCGCCTTTCACAGGCAGTTCAGGCAGGTTTCGCCGGCCACGGTTTCGCCTATCGTATCGACACACTGCAGGACGGATCGAGCGTCGCGCGCGTCGTCGCGACCATGGCCGGACACAGCGTCGTGCGGGGTGAGAACGGGGACGACAAGGTGCAGCATCGGTTTCACTTTTCGGATCGACGCCAGCAGGATCGCCAGTTCTCGGCACCGACCCGGGCCATGATCGCCTCGCGGATCTCCGAGGCGCTTGGGGTCAAGGAGGATACCGTTTCGGTGAAGCCAATTGGGGAGCCCAGCCACGGCAAAGCCGGTGTCGTGTTCCAGCTCGCGCGCCTTAGCCATGACGGAGCGGCGATCGGCGCCGACGGCGCCGCGATCGCGTCTGAGGAGGCGGTTCGGCAGACCGCGCAGTCCTGGGACAAGACCCTGAATTCCTACAAGCCTCGCGACACCATGCACATGATCCTGTCGGCCAAGGCGGGCGAGGATAGGCAAGCTCTGGTGAGGGCCGCGCGTGGGTTCCTGCATGAGCAGTTCCCCAATCACAAATTCGCCTTCGGCATGCATGCCGATATGGCGGAGGAGGGCGGTCATATTCATGTCCACGCCATCGTTGCGGTGAAGGGTGAGGACGGTGAGCGCTTGCGACCAGGTCCGGCCCAGCTTCGCGAATGGCGCGCGCTCTATGCCCAGCACGCACAAGCGCAGGGCATGAAAATCGTCGCGACTTCCGCGGCCTATCGAGCGTCATCACAAAGCTATGGTCCGCGCGACAAGGCGATTGTGGCCACGGCCGAAAAGCCGCGGCCGGGCAGGGAGGCGCGTGACCGCGCCTACGCCCGTGCAAACCCGCACGTCATCGAGAAAGCCCGCCAGCGGATCGACTACGCGAGGGCCAACCCGATAAAGATTCCGATTTCGGCGCGCCAGCTGCAGGCCACCCAGGCAAGCCTTCGGGACTGGCACTCGGTTGCTGCTTCCCGGCCGGATAACGCGATAGCGAGTCAATTCATTGATCGGATGACGCAAGCTTCCCGATCCGGTACTGTTGTGGTCGCTATTCGAGATGGAAAGGGTGTTCAAATGAGTTCAAATGCCACCGCGGACCAGATGCGGGAAAACCTAAAACAGATCAACGAGACCGTTAACAAGACAGCGGCCATGATGAACGGCCAGACGAAAGCGGAGTTCTTACGGCGCGCGGCGCCCACCATGGAGCTGTTGGCGATCCGGACGGATCTCAAATCGCTGCAGGAAGGTGGCGTCACGCATGTCAGTGAAGACCAGGCCCATAGGATTGCCGGCGCGCGCGCCGAAGCTTTGATCCATCGCGCTCAGGAGATCGAGGCCGCTGAGCGGCTTGAGGCCGATCGCGCTCGCGAGATACGCAATCGCGCCATCGAGCAGGAGATCCGCGACGAACGAGCCGGATCGGCTGATCCGACCTCGCTTGAGCAGGTTGCGCAAGACCGCGAAATGGTGCGCAACGCCGAAAGCATCGCTGCGAAGGAAGCCCGCGAGGCACAAGCCGCAAACGAAGCCGCGCGTTCATTGGCGCAGAATCCTAACGAGCGGCTTGATCCCGAGATCGTCAAAGGCGAACGGCTCGAAGAACTGCAGCGCCTGCAGTCGAGGAGCATCAACACCGCTCCAGTCGAAGGCGAAGAGCCGGATTCACAAAAGCCGCAAAAGCAGTAGTTGCCTCGTCATGCACCACTGCGTGGGCTCGTTGTTCCCCAAGCCGGGCTCTGGCAGCGGCTCGGTTCGGCACACGCTCGCGTCCAAACGCGGATGTACTCCGAGGAAAGACGAGGATTAGAGATCTCGTGATTATGCAACTTCCTTCACCCGGATTTCTATATCCAGGTGAGCGGAGGCGGCGATGTTGACGAGCGCGTCAAGCGAGAACTTGGCGAGCTTACCGCGCAGCAGATCATTGATACGAGGGCGCGTCAGGCCAAGCCGCTTGGCGGCTTCCTCCTGAGAAATTTCCCAACGCTGGACTGCCTTACGGATTTCGTAGAGCAGCGCCGAGCGCGCCTTGAGGTTTGCTGCCTCCTGTTCGGTGTCCGCCAGTGCGTCCCAGACGTTCTCATAGATTTCTACGTTCATCGTTCTGCCTTCCATCGTTTTAGCCGTTGAGCCGCCAGATTGAGGTCTTTCTTGGATGTGGCCTGTGTCTTCTTCTGGAACGCATGAAGCACCAAAACGCGGTCCTCCAGGGTTGCCAGATAGATGACGCGGAACGCTCCCGATGCCTCCCGGACTCTGATTTCCCTGACGCCGGCCCCCACGATCTGCAGAGGCTTCCAGTCGTCGGGATCGTCGCCGCGCTGGACAAGTTCGAGCTGCCAGCCGGCCTCTATCCGCGCATCGTCAGGAAACGCTCGAACATCCGCCCTACTGCTTCCAAGCCATTCAATCACCTTCATCGGGGTGCACTGTATCGGTTTTGATACATGTTGGGTAGAGCGAAAATCAATCGCATTTTACGGACCAGCAATCAGCTCACGTCCCCACCAAGAACCGGGAGGCGCAACGAAACGGTTCGATGCGCACGCCATCGGATTAGGGACGCTTCGTCTTGTTCTCACACTCGACTTAGGCGCCGAAGGCACAAATCGCTCATTTGTGTTCAACTGAATTTCACGTCCTAGCGATCGCCGTGACGTCTAATTTGATCCTGCAGCGCCTCAAGAGCGGCTGACGGTCCCCCGTCGACATCTCCGCTATCCACTGACGGTGACAGGGAACGAGCGCCGGCCTCCACTTCCTGATCGAGCGATGCGAGCAGCGCGGCGATCGACGTGGACTTGTTTCCCGGCCGGACTTGGAATTGCAAGACACTCGCCTTGCCTTCAGACGGACTCGGGTCGGACGCCTTTGATGCTGCCGGCGCCGATCGCCGGCCAAGGGTGGGAAGCGGCCGCGGCGCATCATCGGCCGTCTGATCGGTCCGCTTCGGCTTCAACTCCGGAACGTCAGCGGCCACCTCGCTCTTTGCTTCAGCCTCACCGCCCGTTGGAAGGCCTGAGCTTGGCAGCGCCTGTGGTGCGTCCGCGCTGTCGCTCTTTACTTTCGGTTTTAACGCGACGGGATCAGCCCTTTCAGCCGCCGCACCAGTCGCAGGCGGCGCCGCATCGGCATAGACTGTATCGCCCGAAACCGGCGCTTCGACGGTATCGGGTTCCCCCAACTCGAAAGGTGCCGCTGGCGCGGTGTTAGCCGCCGCTTCGACGTCCGCCATGGAGCGCAGCGGAAGATCCTGCCATCGGGAGAGAGGCGGCACTTTCAGGCGCCGGTGCCGAAATTCCTGGTAGGTCGCTTTATAGGGAGCGTCCTTATAATAGGTGATCTTGCGCACCATGAAACCAGGGGGGCTCGAGCCCAGAACCACGGCCTGCTTCGCCGGCATTTGCCGAAGCTCCGCCGCCGTTCGGAACGGCCTTTCCTGATAACTTAAACTCTTGTCTCGGCCACCAAATATACCTTGACCAGCCCTGATGATCGGTGTGGGCACCTCGATCGTGGTCGGTCCCAGCATTACAGAGACATGTTCCGAGGTCTCCACGTCGTTCATGCGGATGAAAAGCTTCACCTGACACGCGGTCACCGTGGTGTGCCGCGTCGCTTTTCCATAGACTTCGTCAAGCTGGGCAAGATCCTGCAGGATCAGGACCATGCGAAAGCCATAGCCCGCGTTGATCGCCAGCTTGGAAACGATGGACTCCATTTTGCCGAGCTGGCGAAATTCGTCGATCATCACCAGGACCTGATAGGGCTCGTCCGGGCCTGGCGAGGAAGCCATCAGCACATCATGGATTTGCTGAACCAGGAGTTTGATGATGGGCCGGAACACGTCGAGCTGCGCTACCGAGCAGCCGATGAAGAGAGCCGTCGGATCCTTGCGAAACTTCGAGATATCGAAATCGGTCGACGCCGTAGCGGCTGCAACGAGATCATTGGTCCAGGGGTTGAGAGCCGCCGTCAGGTTGAAGTAGGCCGAGTTTCGCGTTTCCTTTTCCAGCGCAATGAACTGGTTGAGCCCGTGCACGACCCACGAAGGCAGATATTTTTCCTCCTCATTGCGGATATTCGTCAGCACTCTGAGAAAATCCACGCCGGTCGAAAGAAGCATCGCGACGGCGCGCAAATGACGCTGCCCCTCATAGCGTGGTGACGTCAGCACATAGCCGATCATGGCCGAAAGCAGCTGCCGGCCGGCGCGCGCCCAGATCTCGGAACTTCCTGTCGCCTCGGGGATGATGAAGGAGGAGACCACCGCGCAGTCCGTCGGCATGCGCGCATCGCGCCGGATGAAATCCAGCGGATTATAGCGATGCGAATCCTGCTCGCCGGGCGAAAAGAAAAAGACCTTGTCGCCGAGAGCCTGCCGGTGCGCACCGAACGCCTCGAAGTTCTCCCGCTTCGGATCGAACCACACCGAGGATCCTCGCCACATATAACCGTTCGGAATGACAAAGCTGACGCCCTTGCCGGATCGGGTCGGCCCGACCACCAAGACGTGCGCGGACTCGTCCGAGCGGATCGTCGCTCCACCCATCTTGCCGAGGATCAAGCCTTGCTTTGCCAGCAGGTTTTTCCTTTCGGCGTCCATGATCGTGCCGAACCGCGCATCGCCGTAGTGCTTTGGCTTGCGGTTGATCAGGCTTGCAAAGATCAGGCCGACGCCGATCGCCACGACAACCGCGACCGCGATCGCGCCCCGGATGATCGTCTCGCCCTGCGTGGGATGATAAGCCAGGCGCTGACTGAAATGCTGCCAGGCAACGAACAGGCCGCTTAGGCTGCGTTGCGCGTTCTGGTATTTTAGAAGCCCCCAGCGCGAGGCGCCTTCAGAGGGCAGCGCGGGATTCCACCGCCATGTCGCCACCAGCTCGTAGGCCAGGCTCCAAAGGGCAAAGAAGGCGGCGAGGCCGATGAGGCCGAGGAGAAGCCTATAAGCGAATACGCGAGACATTCTGGGGAACCTTTCTGGCGGCTCTCCATTCGGTCATGCGGTTGAACCAGATCGCCGAAGTTCCGCGCCAGCCGCCCCGGCGCGTTTGTTGGATCACAATCGGCAGGACCGACCGCACGTAATCGATGATTTCTGCCTTGCTCAGCCCGAGCCCAGCCTGCATGACCATCAATGCTAGCTGCTCAAACGCACCGGTCGGGCTGTCCGCATGGATCGTCGTGATCGATCCGGGATGACCTGTGTTGACGGCGCGCAAGAACGAATAGGCGTCCGCTCCCCGGATCTCGCCCAGGAAGATTCGATCCGGCCGCAACCGCATGGCGGCTTGCAGCAGCGTTTCAACGGTCACGTGCGCCAGGCCCTGGTCGCCCTTTGATGCGACGAGGGGCAGATAGTTGGGCTGGTGTGGTTTAACCTCTCGCGTATCCTCAATGGTGAGGATCCGCTCATCCGAAGGCACCTCGTGCAAAATCGCGTTCAGAAACGTCGTTTTGCCCGACGATGTGCCTCCTGAAAGCAAGATCGAATACCGTTCCCGCACGGCCAGGCGGAGGAAATCCTCGATCTTGCCGGCGTCGAGATATTCGCAAAGGGCGCTGTCGGTCTCGCTCAATTCGCCGGGATCCTGGACGGAGATCGTATCGAACGACCCCCGCTTCCGGTAATCATCAAGGCGCATATCCTTCACGACCTGCTTGCGGATCGCGAAGGCGCCTCCTGTCGGCGTCGCCGGCGCAAGCACGCCCTGGAAGCGTTCGCCGCCGGGGAGGGCGGCCGAAAGCAAGGGATTTTCCTCGCTGATCGATTGCGAGGATGATGCCGCTATACGTTCCATGAGGTAAGTGATCGCGGCGCGGTCGAGCTCGGGGACGTCGAAGGGCTCCATATGTGTCGAGCCAACAATTTCGACCCACACAAGTCCAGGCCCGTTTGCACAGATTTCGACCACGCGATCGTCGTCGAGCCAGCGCCGCACCGGCTCCAGCGCCTTATTTAGAAAGACGGTTCTTTGCTGCCCGCTCACGTCGTATCTCCGTCAACGCCTCGCGCACCGGGTCCGGATAGAACTCGGAAAAATCGAGGTCGCGGCGGACGAACACCATGATGCGCGACCCCTGATCGACATGGATCGTGGGCGCGATATTGATCGAATTTCGAAGCGCCTCTTCGGCAATGCGGTTGAGGCTTTGCGAAATCTGTTGCGCGCCGATCTGGCGCGCGCTCTGCAAGTATTGGTTGGGCTGCGTCTGGATTGTCACCGTCTGTCCGGTCTGCGGGTCCGTGTAGGTCTGGTTGGTGTTCGACCCATTCTGGTCGTTGCCAAGGTTGGCGATGAATTGCGTCGCACCGCCCACGACACTTAGAAGGATCGCCGAGCCGAACCGCTCGAAATAATGGTTGTCGACCTCGCCCGGCATGCCGCTGCGACCGAGCTCGTCGGTGCCGGTCGAGCCGAGCTGCACCGACATGCCGTCCGATCGAAGCAGGCGTGTCCACACTATGAACACCCGCGTTTGGCCGGTTGCGAGGCCACTGCGATATTCACCGATAAGGCGGGAGCCAGCGGGGATCAAAACCCTGCGACCGTCGAACGACCACACATCCTCCGACACGACGGCCCGAACCATACCGGCAAGATCGCTCTGGATCGCGGTCTCGAGTACGCCCTTGATCATCGTCCCTTGGGCGACCAGAGCGTCCGTGCGCGGGTTCATCGTGGCTTTCGATGTATCCGCTCCGCTCTGGCTCGCCCTTGCCAAAAAACGCCGATTGGGGTCCTCCTCGCCCTCGCCCGCGTTTACGGCCGCCGCTGCATCCGCTCCATTGCCGCCGAGCGCTGATGCACTGCCAGGCGCATCGCCGCTATCGACGACGAGCTGCTTGGCGCGCAAGCGCTCCCATTTGCGGCGCTCCTCTTCTTCTTGCCTGCGCCGTTCTTCCTCGGCCAGACGACGGGCCTCGGAATCATCCTGCACCTGTGGTGGAGCTGCAGGCGGTTGCAAGGCTGGTGGAGGGGGAGGCGGAGCCTCGACCGTCGCCGGCGGCTCCTCGGGAGCCGTCGGGATTTTCAGGGTGCCGTTATCAAGCTGAGGACGCGGCGTATCGAGCCCCGGTGCGGGAAACTGTGTGGTGTGAAACTCCTCGCCATCCGACGCCGTCAACAGCGGCTTGTCTGGCGCACGCGTCGCCGCATAGATCATCCAGCCGGCGAAGACCACCGCACCCAGCGGCACCACGATCTTGAAGAATGTGCTCGCCCCGAATTTTGGCGGGACGACCACTGTTCCTTCCTCGGCGAGCATTCTGTACTCATTGGGAGATGGCATCAGGCCCCCTCACTTTCCGAACAGTCCCACCGCCGACACGCTGCGGCTCGTAAGGTTCAAGCCCGGTCGGTTCGTTCACATTGTTCAGTCTCAGATTGAAGACGCAGGTTGCTTCGTTGCCATTGCGCAGCGTCCATTGGTAATTGACCTTGTCGACGACGATGTACGCGCCCTCGCGGCGATAATTCACAAGCGTCTCATTGCGCTCGCTGTCGACGACATAGATCGCCGGCACTTCCCTTGCCGGATCGAAGCGGAACCAGGTCTTCACGCCATCGTCGTAGATCACGAGCGGCTTATTTGCCGACGACCCCTTATAGGCATAGGACGAGTTGGCGTTTTCGGCCTTGAAACCCTGCCGGTTCGGCTGTGCCGCCCGGGCCTGGGCTTCGTCCATCAGCGCCGCGTCCGACACCTCTTCGGGATAGCGGAACTTGATCGCATAGACTTGTTGCGCAACCGGCCGAAACTCGCCGTTGAGGAAGAACACATAGCTGCGCTTGTTGGTCAGGACATTGAGATTCCCGCCCGCATTCTTCTCGATCGGCTTCACAAAGAGCACATTGCCCTTCTTGTTGGGCTCGATGCTCCAGGCCGGGACGTCGCCAGCGCCGAGGGTTTCGATTTTCTCCTCATCGCCGAATTCGATCATGGTCGAGGCGCCATAGCTGGCCGGCACCGACACCACATCGTCCTTTTGATACCAGACGAAGCGAATGCGACTGTCACGAGATCCCGCCCGAGGGGTCTGTTCGGCAAGGGCCGGCTGAACCGCGCAAACGCCGAGCCCGATTGCCATCAGGATGGCGGCGACCTTCATTGCGGTGTCTCCGCGGTGGGTGCCGGCGCCGTCTCCTGATCGCGCCGGTATTCGAGCACCTGGAAGCCGAGCGGATTTTGAAAGCGGATCTCGTTTTTGGCCGGCACGCCGGTGTAGCGGAACCGGATCAACGACACCCAATGCCGCTGCACGGTGTTCGCCTGGCTCTTTTCCTCCGTCATGAACCGGACCAGGGCGGTCCTCTGGTTGGGAAACGTCACGGACTTCACGGTCACCGCCACGACGGTGTTTCGCCCGTAGAGCACGACGGGGTTCGTCACCTTGTTTGCCGGGCTGAAAAGCTCGACGAGCTCCCTCGAGGCATCGCCGGCGCTCAGCAATTGCGCGAGATCGAAGTTGTCCTTCAGCGCCTTCGGATCGTAGGTCTCGCGAGCCTTCACATAACGGACGATATCGAACATCCCCATCGACTCGTCCTGCTGCAAAGGACCCTCGGCCAGCGGCCGCTTGACCTCGACAAACCCGGTGGATTTGTCGACCACCACCATGTAGGGCTCATAAGTCTTGAGCGGCAGCGCAAGGATCAGCGCGCCCACCGCTGCAACGGCAATGACCGAGGCGACGCTTGCCACACACCACGCCAGAGATCGCGACCAGCGATTTCGCCGCGCGATATCTTTTTCCCAGATTGCCGCATCCACGTAGTACGGCAAGGGAGACTCGGTTTCCTTCGCCGGTCCCCCAGCGCTTTCCTTCACATCGCTCATTGGTGCCCCAAACCTATGCGGGATCCGTCAGCTTTCGGGAAAGCCGTGCATATTCCGCTGAATCCTCATACCTTCTCTGTGCGAGGCTCACGCGCGCCCGCTCGCGACCCGCCAGGCGTTCCTGCCGGGTGCTCCAGCCCAAGCGTCCCATCAGCCTGCGCTGACCGGCTTGGCCCATCGCTGCGAAGGCGCCGCCGTAGAAGCGCCCAAACGAAGGCGTTCCAATACCAATTCCGCCCGCGAGCGAGGCGGCAACGTTGGTGATTTGCGACAGCAGCAGCACGCCAACAAGGCAGATCAGGATCAGCGGCGCGGCTTCGGTCAAGGTCGTCGTCGCAGCGCCGTTCGACCGGTTGACCGCGTCGAAATAAGTCTGGGTGATCGAGATGAAGAAGGCGCAGAAGGCATAGACCAGAATCTGCACGCACATGTACTGCACGATCGCGGTTATCCAGCCGGCGAAGAACCGGGTCGTGTAGCCGAACAGCATGAGAATGATGAACACTGGGGCAAGCGCGAGCAAAAGCCAAAGAAAGATCTTCGACAGGATGATGAGGAAGATCGCATAACCGATGAGCAGCGCGCCGACGACAAGGATGATCGCCGCCAGTACGTAGCCGCCGAAGTTCAACACGCCAAGGCTCTTGATAAAGGCGGACGTGGAATTGGCGAGCGAATCCCAGATATTTTGCAGCGCCGTCTGCACGGAGTTGACGGAGTTCAGCCCGGCCGATGTCCCGGTCACATTGGCCGAAACGCTCGTGAGAAGGCTGTTCCCGATCGCGGAAGGTGTCTCATTCGCGAACGAATAGGCATATGTCTGAAAGTCCCCCCAGCTCGTCGCCAGAGCGTAGATGACGAAGGCGCGGAACAGCCGCCAGACCATCTCTTTTCCCGATCCGGTCGAGGTTCCCTGCCAGATGCTGATGGCCCAAAATATCACGTACAGCGTCAGCATCAGGCCGGCGACACCCACCTGCCCCCCGCCGGTCAGGGCCGACGCGAGGTTCTGGTAGGCTTGCGATACATAGTTATTGCCGAACTGATCGACCTGTTGCAGAAGCGTCGTGATATTGAAGTTCATTTTTTCGCCGTCCCACCTGGAAACAGAGATGGATCGCTATTGAGTGCCTTCATCGGGCCGCACTCGAATGGCTTCTTCGCTCCTGTTCCTGGTTCAGGCGCGGCGAACGCCATCGGCTGCATCGGTCCCTCGTCGCGCGAGCATGGAGCCTTGAGCGGCTTGTGGCCGCACCCGGAGGTCGCGACAGCGCCAATGATGGCGGCCGCTGATAGAAGAAAGCGCACCGTCATTGGCCGGATTTGTACTCGAGCCCCCGCGAGGCCTGGGTGATCAGGTTCATACGATCGATGTTTTCCTGGTTGGCGGCCGCCGTAGCTGTGTTCACCGCGCCGATCAGCTCGTTCACGGTCAGACCCGTTTGCACCATGATCTGGCTGTTCTGATCGATCGAGCCCTTGATGTCCTGCGCCGTGCCGATCCGTTGAGCGCCCGACTGAAAAGCGCTGGAACGGGTCTTCACCCCATTTTGCGAGGAGTCCACCAGTCCGGTGACCGTGGCCGCGACGTTCACCAGGGCGCTGTAGTTCTTATCCATCTGCGTCGTCTGGCCATTGATCAAGCCCGAAATGGTTTTCACCAGCTGCAAGCCATTGATCATGTTCGAAACGATGCCCTGCGATCCATTGCCGAGGCCGGCGAACGACAACGTGCCGCCCGAGATCACGCTACCAAGCGAAGGCGCGTCCCCCATGGAGAAGCCGCCATTGCCCAAGGCCATCTGCGCGAGCTGGCCGGCCTGGCTCGACCGGTCGCCAGTGACTGCCTGCAGCGTCTTTTGTGTATAGTTCATGATGTTGCGGTCGGTGCTGAGGATCTCGCTCGTGGCCGACGCAATCTGCCGAGCCTGTTCCAGATTAGCGTCGTCGATCGTAGGCACCTGCGCAAAGGCGATGCCGCCCAAGCCAAGCAAGAGTGCCGCTGTTAACGGAATTCCACGCATAGCGCTTTCTCCTATTGAGCCTGATATTGCTTGACGGCCGACATCAGTTCGTCGGTCGTCATTGTCACGGGAGCGCGGTTCGCGTCCCTTTGGATTTGCGAAAGCACGGGCGAGACGTTTTCAACCGTGTCGGTCGTGCGCGGCGCCGTGCATGCGCTGTCCGTCGAGGGGCAGCACGGGTTGCCGGCCGTGCCGCCGCCGCTCGTAGCCCCGGGACAGCTCGTCGGGCCACCCGAGCCAGGCGGCGGGGACGCGGGAGTGGGCACCACCAGGCCGGAGGATCCCCGACTTGTCAGTGTGGCAGTGCCGATGTTTCGCACGTTGAAAGCTTGGGCGAAGAACCCTGTCGCCTGGATCACCTCGTTGAAGGTCAGCCCGCCTTGGGCGCGGATTGCGCTGTTGCGGTCGAAGGCTTCCATGACCGTTTTGTCAGTCCCGATATCCTGACCCATGGTCTCGAAGGACTGCCTATTGGGGGCCACCGTTGCCATGCTGCCATTCATGCCGCCGAGAACCTGACCGGTGATATCCAACTGGCCCCTTTCGCCGGCATTGCCGCCGATAGCGCCCGATCCCGACCCGGTCGAGGCGAAAGCCGAAGAGCTCTTTACGTCCGGATTGGCCTCTTCCAAGGACGCCTGGCCACTCGCCGGATCGACCGAAGCCTTCGGGCTCTTCACGTTCTGCGCCTTTTTGGGTGTCGTTACCGAGCAATTGACGCCCTGCGTGGCGGACTTGGTGTCCTCCTGGATGAGCTTGATCTGAACCTTGTCGGCCTTGTCCTCGCTCCGCTGCGACAGAATAGGGCTGTCAGAAACCGGCACGGCCGCCATGGCCGTCGATCCCGCGAAAATCGTCACAAGGGCGGCCGTCGTGCCCATAATGGTCTTCATTCCGGGTCCCTCCCAAGAAAGATTGGCAACCAAACCTGCGGATCGTCGCCGACACGCGCGCGCAGCGCGTCGAGCTCCTGAACCGTCTCAATTCGACCGGAGAGGATCTTGATCGCATCAGGCATCGCGCCCAGATTGAGGCGCGCAATGACGCTGTCCTGATCATGCTTGATCAGGAATTTGCGGGCTTCGGGCGGGGTTTCGCGGATCCATTTGATCTCGCGCTCCGACAGCCCGAACGCCCTGTGCGATTCCTCGTCGGCCTTCGGGTTGGGGAAAAAAATATTGGTCGGCGTCTGTTCGATCAGCGTGTTGGCGATCGATGACTTCACAATGTCCGCCGCTGACTGCGTGCCGAAGCCAACGATGCCATTCAGCTTACGAATGGTTTTCAGCTTGTCCTTGATGAAGTAGCTGAAAATATCATTGTCCAGCAGCTTCCAGCCTTCATCGAGGAAGATCATGACCGGTTGCCCGTCAAGCAGCTCCTCGATGCGATGGAAGATATAGAGCAAGGCTGCCGTGCTGGTCGTTGCGTCGCTCAACACGCTCGTCATGTCGAAGCCGAAAATGGACGACATCGAAAACGAGTCTTCCGCGTTGTTGAACAACCAACCGCGCTGATCGGGCCTCATCCATGGCTGCAAACGCGAATAGAGATCGTCATCGCCGGCGCGCATCGCACCGCGCAACAGCTCGGCGAACTCCTCCATGGTTCGACCTTCCGGCGGCGCGCTCGCCACCTGGGCGATCGCGTTGCGGATGACTTGCTCCTCGCGCGTCGAGTGGGCGTGTCCGTCGGATCGACGCAGCATGAAGCTGAAAAGCTGGAAGAGAAATTCCCGGTTGCGCGGCGTATCGGGCAGGCGCAACGGATTGAAGCCGGAAGGCTCGCCGGCCTTCAAAACCTCATAGCGGCCGCCAAGCGACCGCACGAAGATATCCAGGCCGCGGTCCTTGTCGATCATCACCAGCTTGGGGCGCGGCGTGATGCGCTGCGCCTGTGCCGCGAGAAAGCCGAGCAGCACCGTCTTGCCCGAGCCCGAGGGGCCGTTCAGAGTGAAGTTGCCGAGGTCTCGAACATGGAAGTTGAAGAAGTAGGCGGTTTGCGACGTCGTCTCGAGGACGCTTATCGGTGTTCCCCAATGCACCCCGCCAGTCCGGCCGCTCGGATAGTTATGGAAGGCCGAAAAGCCCGCCATGTTCTTCGATGAGATCATCGACTTGCGCACCACATAGGCGAAATTGCCGGGCAGGGTGGCCCAGAACGCAGGTTCACAATTCAGGTCCTCGCGAACCCACAGGGCGGACACCTCGGTCAGCGCCGTGCCGACATCGGTCACGCAGCGCGCCACGTCGTCCATGGTTTTCCCAAGGCACAGCACCGTCAGATGATGCAAGCCATAGAGCGCTTCCGAGGACAGAAGCTCATCGCGCGCTTCACCGAGTTGATCGGCCACGATCGAGCCGGCTTCATCCGACATGTCGATCTTGCGCCCGACCCGCTCCATCTGGGTCAGCGCCTGGGGCTTGTCGATGATGGCGAAGGATTGCGTGACGATGAATTCGTGCGGCACCTTCAGCATGGGGTTGAGCATCCCCGGTCCCGTGATCGAGGGGTACTCGCTTACCGAAATGATGGCGCCGTATCGCGTTTCGCCAGGGAACGCCCCGCGAATTTCCAGCGCATTCGGGCCGAAGAACAGCCGCTTTGTCGCTAGCGCCTCCGCGAGTTTCATGCGCGGCAGTGCCATCGGCCGCGGAAATCCGCCATTGACGAGCTGCACCAGGAATTCCAGCGGCTCGGAATGCCAAACGTCACTGCGCTTGACGACGCTGAGAACCCGCGCGCCATAAGCCTGCAGGCTCTCTCGGACGGCTTTCATCACGTCCGTGAGTTCGATCAGCGCCCGCTCCTCGCTCGAAGATCGACCGTCCGCAGCCCTTCGTCCCAAAAGCTTGCGGATCACGAGATCCGCCGTCCCGACCGTGCCTTGCAGCTCGCGCCGCACGATGGTCAGGTAGATATCGTTCACAAACATGCGCTGGGTGCGCAGGGCCGCCGTATAGCGCTGGTCCAGCTCTTGGCAGAACTTGTTTTCGAAGCTCGACTCGATCGCGGGCTTCACCTCGCGGCGCACGATATGCGAGTAGATCGCATAGCGGGAATTCGCCAACCCCCGAATGAGATCGTTGCGGCCGAGCAGGCGCGAATTGATCTCGGCGATATCGATCGTCTCGAAGCACAGTCCGCTCATGTGAACGAAGGACATCAACATGCCGTCCTGCGTCTTGATCACCTCGTCGGACACATGCCGCGAATAAGGTATATGGGCCGAAACCGGATTCTCCCGACGAGACACGGCCCCGAAACTCAGTTCATCGCGAAGAGCCCGCGCGATTGCCATGGTCACACCCGATAACTGCGCGCACCCCAGAAGCTGGCGCTTCGGGGCGGCGTCTTGCGTGAACGGATGAACATGATCTCGATGAACATGGGATCGCGCATGATCGCGATCCTGGCAACCGCATAGAGCGGCACGCAGATAGAGAGCATGACCAGATTATGGGTTGCGAGGAACACGACCGCCGTCAGCACGCCGATGAACCCCGCAAGCTCGTAGGGAATGCCGAGCACCGTCGGCGCTCGGGTCAAGCCCTTGACCAGCGGAGTGATCAACAATTTGGGCTCGCCAGGATCGATCCGGCCATCTGCCATGCCGATCACCTGCCGACCGCGGATTGAAAGAATTCGACGATCTGGGCCGAGCCGAAGACCAGCACGATACCCAAGACCCAGCTTCCAGCCACAAACCATGACAGGCGTGCCGCCCAGGCCATGAAGCCCATGAAGATGCAGAACAGAACGGCCAAGGCCGTCGCGATCGGACCGGTCAAGGTCTGCACCAACGTCTGCAGCGTGCTTTGCACAGGCTGGAGATTTCCGCCCCCAGCCATCGCCTGCGTTGCCAAGAGCATGAGCGGCATCGCCACACCAGTGCTGCGTGCAGCAAACATCTTCCACAAGGTCATCAAAGCTTCTCCTCAGTCAAAGTTTTGCACCATCCCGCTCTGCCAGACCGGCGCCGTCGCTTCGCGAGACGTCATTGTGCTGCCATTGCGGGAGTTGGCGCGGGATGTCGGATCATTTCGTTGATCCGCTGCGCCGGCCGCAGCCGGTTGAACGCCGGCGAGGTCAAGGCTCACCGCCCCGGCGGGCATCACCGCCTCAGACCCGGCCGATGGCCATTGGTAGAAATCGTTGATGACGTTGGCGACGTAGCCAACCGTCTCGGGGTAGGGCGGCACGCCCTTGTATTTGAGAACCGCGATCTCGCCGGCATTGTAGGCGGCGAGCATGTATATCGGGTTCGGAAATTTGCGATGCAGATCCCGCAGAAAGCCGATTCCACCTTTCACATTATCCTCGGGATCGCAGATATCGACCCCGTAGCTTACCGCCGTGGACGGCAGAAGCTGCATCAGGCCATAGGCTCCTTTGGGCGATAGCGCGCCGGAATTGAAGCGGCTTTCGGCCCGGGCAACCGCGAGGACGAGGGGCGGGGCAAAGCCTTGCTGGCGCGCGACCGTTTCGACGATCCGCTGTCCTTCTTCCTTCGACAGCGCAGCGACGCCGGGGCAGGGGTTGTCAGCCTTGGTCGATGTCACAGTAGCGGCCGCGCTGTCAGCGCTTCCCGCCGTACCGATCCGCTGCACGTCATGGCTCCCAACCTCAAAGGCCGGCATTACCCGGCCCTTGGCGTCGACGGCCGCGTTGACGATGCGACCGGTAGGTGCCGTGACGCTGCCCTGGGAGTTCCGGGAAGCCTCCTGTGCAGACGCCGCTTGGCACGTCACCAGGATCGCACCCGCTGCAAGTACCGTTTTGCGGGATCGAATCATTAAAATAATCCTGCGCCGTTGCCGATTCTGGAATGCTGAATTAATACAATGACTCGATGAACCGCAATCGCGAAATTGAGGCAGACACAATGAAAATGAGCAGGGTTCTTTCCGTTGTGGCGTTTTTGCCGACCTTGTCGGTTCTGTCGGCGGCGCCGGCCCGTGCTGATGATTTTGGCTGCGAGGTTTTGCTGTGCATCCTCAACCCGCAGGGTTGGGCGAGCGTCGGCGAATGTGTGCCCCCGGTCGAGCGCGCTTTCCGTATGGTCGCTCATGGGGAGCCCTGGCCTCAGTGCCCCGAGGCCGGCAGTTCCGGTCGTATCGGATATGAGAAATTCAAACCCTGCCCGGACGGCACGATCGCCGTCTCGCCCGAGACGGAATCGAGCGGAAGCGACAACAGCTCTCGCTCCCAAACCGTCTACAAGCCCGACAGTAACGGCGCTTTCTGTGCTGCGCGGAATGCAACGAATGCCTCTTGGGCCACGAACCCGAGAGGTTCGGGTTACGGTGCGCGTCCAACATCGGCGGTGACGCGGCGCGAGCAGAGGACGGAGCCGAACTATCTCGATCTCACGACCACCGACGGCAAACAACGGTTCTGGTTCAATCTGAGCAGGTATCAATAGTGAAACCTGGCTTCGCCGCCGCCGGCATTCTCGCGGCCGTCCTCGCCAGTATTCCGGCACTGGCCGAGGACAAATCCAATCCCTGGTTTCCGATCCCCGCCACAGCATCGTTCAGCACCGGCGACACCTGGACCTATGCCGGTGAGACCCACCGTCTCTACGGCGTTCAAGCCTGCCTGCGAGGCACATATTTCACAAATAGCGCAGGGGGGCATGTCGATTGCGGGGAGGCAAGCCTTGCAATGCTCGTGTCTCTCATCCGGGATCTCAAACCTCAATGCTACACGGCCGCTTGGCAGGCCGCGACCAAAACGCGCTTCGTCGTTTGCGTCGCGCAGCCTACTTCAGGATCCGCAGCCGGTTCTCGCATCGACCTCGGCACGGCGCTGATCTCGACCGGCTGGGCGTTCGCGGCCGCCACTCCGAACGGCGCTCCGGTCCATGCTCCCTATATCGTCGCGCAGGAGGTCGCTAAAAAGCAGCACCTTGGCCTGTGGCAGTTTGCCGACGTGCCCGATCCGAATGCCATCATCCTCCGCGATATCCGAAACGCATCTAACCAGGCTGGTCAGTCTTCGAATCCGCCTGCAAATCGATAACTGGTCCCCGGCGCGTTGGATCATACTGTACATTCTGCTGAGGCCATCGCCGGACCACGAACGCGACGGCAAGCGCAATCGCCGAAATCAATCCGAGAACCATAGCCGCGACCAGCCCCGGCTCTCGCCAAAACGATAGACTGTCCCACTGGTTCAAAAGCCGGGCGCCGGACAGCACCAAAATCAGGACTGTTGCGATGACGATGCCCGTTCCCGGATCCATATCGAATTTCTTCAGCATCGCTTTCTCCTTTTCGCACTCCCTGGCCACGGCCCCGATCAACGATCGCTTCCAGCGCAAACGCCGGCGCCAGACGCAAGCTCAGGCGTAGCCTGCCCTACGGGTGCGCCAGCCGTCGTCCGCGCTTCGTCGCGCTCACGGACCCTCGCCAACCGCATCGAATCATTGCCGTCATCTTGTCTTTCGCTTGTTCACGATTTTTATGTCCTGGCTGGGTCCAATTACAGCTGCAGCCTCGCACGCACTTCGGCTTTTTCAGTTGTTCGGTCGATATTCCAAAGCCTGCCTGCCGGGCGGAGGCGAAAGCCGCTGCTGTTTGCCCGGTAGCGCCGGCCGGGGGCCGCTTGCGTCCCAGCGCCAGGTCTCGAGTTCGCAGCTTGAAATCAGATGGTCGAATTCCGCCCGTACCGCCTCGTTAGCATCGTGCGGTACGACAAAAAGCGCGGTTCCCTGCTGGTCAACATCAGTCAGAAGACCGAACGCCATGGGCACCGACGGCACGACGTTGTAGCGCAACGTTTTCACAAATCGCCGATGCTCCCCGGTCAGGACCTCGATCAATTCCTTTTCGTCGTTGTGCTGAAACGGAATCCAACTCTCAGTCACGTTCATAAAGCCGATTTCGTCGATCGCCAGAATGCCGGACGGCATCTGCATGACCGTTGCGATGGTGATCAGGTGCGAATTTTCGTGCAGTCGCCACAGGTCGAATTCTGCTGCAAAGCGCTTCGGCACTGCCCTGAACATTTTCTCATCCATGAAGAGCGGCGCGTCGGGCATATGCTTGATCGACAGCTTGCCGCCAAACCGGGCAGGATCGAGCGATTTCACAATGCCGATCACGATCTTCTTGTGCTTGGCCTTGGCTGCCGCCGCGAAAGCCCGCTCCCGATCCGCTGCCAGGCGATCCTTGTGCTCAGGGGAGTACATTGCCGGCATAAACAGCAGCTCGCGCAACTGGAACTTCTGGCTCGACTTCGCATCGGCCGCGCCCCAAAGAAATTTCCGGACCAACCCCCAATTTCTTTTTCCCACGAAGCCGGGTGCCATTAATGTCAGTTCCGCCTCTTCCCAGAGATAGTCGAGCAAGCCTCGCAGGGTGAGCTTCCTCGGATCGGCTTTGACAGTGTGGTGGGAAGCCCCCTCGCCGGCTGATCCCTGTCGCGCCTTGCCTTGTGTCAGTGCGAAGGCCAGCTTCAGTCGCGCCGCCTCCGATGCAGGATCCTCGATGATTGCTTGACCCAGGATCTCCGCCTTTCCCGACAGTGCAACGGGCAGTTCATAGCGATCACAGTCGACCGCATGGTCCTTGCCGGTGTTCGGCATGCGCTTGATGATCAATTCCTCGCCGACGGCGGCGATGTACATCGGCACCCCGGGATGCCGACACAAACACAAGACGCGAGCCTGCTGATCCCGCGCCTGACGCAAGAGCGTCTGAATTTCCGGGTGCTGGGGGCCAACCGTGCGACCCAGAATAGCAAAGTCACTCATAAGGTGCCATCCGACTTTCGATCGTTCGCCTTATGATTAAATCATTGAACCGATGTTTCGTTCAACCCATTGGGTTCAACGATGCTTCCCATGGATTGACAGTGGTTAACCCAGCAGAGTCGAATGGGCTGATGTTTCAGGTAGGCGACCATAGAGCCGCAAGCAGCGGCTGTGGCGGCGATGTAGCCGTCCGCGGCGTGATTCGCCTGGGATGGTGAAGCATGATCAATCCGGTCCTCGACTTAGACTGTTTCATCGATGGCGTGCATGAAGAGCACGCGGTCATGTCCTCGTGCCGGATGATCCAACGAAGCTACGCCACTATGGTGACCTCTCAAGACCGGAACCGCGCGCTTGTGACGTTCTGTAATGTGGCGCACGAATTTGTGCCGTTTTATATGATCTTTGGAATCCTATTCGTCGCCAAGGCGTTGAAATAAGATCAGACAGGTAAAATCGTTCGGTGGTTTCCTCCCATTTTCCACCGGACGGTGTTCCTCCCTGAAGGCTTTAACCTTCTTTGGCCGGGCCGTATCCGAGCCCGGCCATTCTTTCTTCCGGGCTTCCTTGTTCAGCGCTGGCGCAAACGCGTTTTCCTGGTGTCAATCATTCGCGACCAAGGCGGTTCGCACTCGCCGCCTTAGCGCTTTTCGAAGGCTACGCAGGCGAGGTGTCGGTGGGACTGATGCTGCTGGCGGGCGCCAAAGGCTAACGCGTGACGGCAAGGATCGCAGGGTGATCGGATCGGTTCGCGCTGACGCAGGGACTTGCAGGGCGCATCATGTGAGGCTATATTTTGCCTCACATGGAATGGAGAGTGAAATGCTAGCGTTCGGAAATGTCGCCGACGTGTTGGGGCTGCCCGTTAAGGAGGTGGCGTCACGGTCGCCTTTCGGGCTGATCTCCCGGATCGAGAATGGACTTCCCATCGGGGCGCTCGAGCGCGTTGCGCATCTTCTGGCACCTGGCGATGCTCAGTTCAAATATCGGCTGATCCCCAAGGCGACCTATGAGCGGCGCAAGGCGGTACATCGTCTCTCGTCGGACGAGGGCACACGATTGGCCCGCGTGGCGCGCGTCTGGAGTCTTGCTGTCGATGTCTGGCAGAACGAAGAGGAAGCACGTGATTTCTTGTTTCGGCCGCACCCGATGATTGAGGACAAGCGACCGATCGACGTCGTTATCCTGAGCGAGTTCGGCGCCGAAATGGTGGTCGATATTCTCGGAGGTCTGAGGTACGGCAGCGCTGCGTGACGGCGCAGACTCTCGATCGCACGCTATCGTCCTTTCGCATCGGCGATCCGGCCGGCACCTACCCGATCTTCGACGCGACCGGCTCGACAATCGCGCCAGGGCGATGGAACACGCCCGGAAGTCCTATCATCTACACCAGCGAGCACTATTCGACGGCCCTCCTGGAAAAGCTGGTGCATGGCAGTGGCCGGCTGCCGCCCAACCAGCACTACATCGAAATCACAATTCCGCGCGGACTGAGCTACGAGGTTTTTTCGCAGCCGTCACTGCCCGGCTGGGACACGATGCCGGCGACGGTCAGCAAGGGATTTGGCGAAGCCTGGTGTTTAGAACGGCGCAGTGTCATCCTGCTGGTGCCGAGCGTCGTGGCGCGTCTCGATAGCAATGTGCTGATCAATCCAGCGCATCCAGAGTTTTCAAGGATCCACACCAGTCTCCATCAGCCTGTCTACTGGGACCGGCGACTGTTTGGCGCATAAGGGAGGGGCTTTCTGCGCCCTACCACTCCAGAGCTATCGCATATGGCTCAAAGCGTTGAGATATCGTCATTTCATGCGTAGGACCGATCGCGCTTGAGCATTCCTCAGCGGTTTTTCTTGCCCATCCCGCAGGGTTACCACACCGGCCAATAGAGATGCGCTAATCCGTTCACTCCCGTCAGTGCAGACCAAATTCGCGCAGCAATTCCTCGCGATAGCGCACGAACCTGGTTTCGCTGCGTTCGCGCGGGCGTGGCAGGTCGATGTCGATTAGCCGCGCCGCGCCGCCTTTCTCCTTGGGCAGGATCAGCACCCGGTCGGCAAGATAGATCGCCTCTTCCAGATCATGGGTGACCATCACCATGGTGACGTTCTCCTCGCTCCAGATGCGGGACAGTTCCTCCTGCATGCCGATCTTGGTCATCGCGTCCAGCGCCCCCAGTGGCTCGTCGAGCAGAAGGATCTCGGGCTTGACAGTGAGCGCCCGGGCGATGCCGACGCGCTGCGCCATGCCGCCCGAGAGCTGCGCGGGATAGGCATCGGCGAATTCGGCGAGACCGACCAGCGCGACGTAGAAGCGGGCCCGTTCCTCGGCATCGCTCTTGGGCACGCCGCGCACTTCAAGGCCGAAGGCGACGTTGCCGAGCACGCTCAGCCAGGGCAGCAGGCGCGGTTCCTGGAAGATCACGGCGCGTTCGGCGCCGACGCCATGCACCGGCTGGCCGTCGATCGCGACAGCCCCGCTGTCGGCCGCCTCCAGCCCGGCAAGAATGCGCAGCAGCGTGGTCTTGCCCGAGCCGCTGGCGCCGACGATGACCAGACATTCACCCGAACGAATGTCGAGATTGAGCGTCCGTAGCACAGCAAGCTGGCGCCCGCCGAGACTGAAGGATTTGGAGAGGTCGCGGATCGAGACCTCTCCGCCGCGGTTGGAACCGGCCATCTTATCTCTCAGCTATTTCAGAGCTCAGTTGATCTTGGTTTCGCCGGGCCGATACAGAATGTCGGCGGCCTTCAGCTTTCCCTTGGCCAATCGTCCGTCGCGTTCCAGCACGGCAACCCAGAAGTCGATGTCCCGGTCGGTCGCGTGTGCGCCTTCGCGCAAGCCAAAGCCGGTCCAGTAACGGGCGAGATCGCCGTTTTCGCCGCGCTTGTTCAAGATGTTGGCCAGCACTTTGCGGGCTTCCTCCGGGTTCTGGCGCGACCAGTCTGAAGCGCGCGCCGACTGTTCGACGAAGCTGCGCGCCGCGTCCGGATTGGCGGCAATGAAGTCGCGCCTGAGCACGACGAAGCCGCCGGCGAGTTCGCCCAGCACCTGGGTGTCGTCGAACACGCCGCGCACGCCGCCATTGGCGACCAGCGCGCCGGCAAACGTTGCCTGCCAGTAGCCGAGCCCGGCTATGTCGACCTGGCGTGAGCGCAAAGTCTGCTCCAGCTGCGGGCCAGGCACGACGACGAGGTTGGCGGCATCCGTCGGCAGGCCGACGCTGTGCAGGGCCTCACGCACCGTATAGTCGAGATGGGCACCGAGCGTGTTGATCGAGATGGTCTTGCCGGCGATGTCGGCGATCGATTTGATCGGGCTGTCTTCCAGCACATAGAAGACGCTCTTCACATCCTTGTTGATGCCGTTGCTCGGATAGGCGGCGACGAAGTCATTGCCGCCCGAGATCGAGTTGATCACCGCCGCGGTGGCGGCCGAGCCGATGTCGACGCTGCCGGAAGACAGCGCAAACAGCGATTCCGGTCCGCCAGAGGCATAGCCGACATTCTCCAGCTCGACGCCGAGCCCTTTGTAGTAGCCGAGCTCGGCGGCGAGTTCGTGCGGGGAGATGCTGCCACGGCTGGCGAGATAGCGAAATTTCACCGGTGCGGTTTCGGCAAAGGCGAGGCGCGGCAGGCCGGCGGCGATGAGGCCGGCGGCAAGCGGTGCGCCGGCAAGCAGGGAACGGCGGGTGATTTTCATGATCCGGTCTTTCCTGATTTTGAGAGAGGCCTGGGTTGAGTTGGGAGCTGCTCAGTTGACTGGATTGCTCCAGCGGCAGAGACGCCGCTGCAGCGCGACCAGCGCCTGGTTGGCGATCAGGCCAAGCCCGGCGAGGATGACGATTGCCGCAAACATCAGCGGGATCTGGAAATTGTACTGCGCGTTCATCACCTGGAAGCCGATGCCCTTGTTTGCGCCGATCATCTCGGACGCGATCAGGAGCAGCAGCGCGGTGGTGGCGCTCAGCCGCAGACCGACGAAGATCGACGGCACGGCGCCCGGCAGCACGACGCGGCGAAACACGGTGAGCCGGCTCGCGCCGTAGACACGGGCCATTTCGAGCAGCTTGGGATCGACTTCCTTGACGCCGCTGGTGGTGTTGAGCAGCAGCGGAAACAGCGTTGCCCAGAAGATGACGAAGATCTTCGAGGTTTTCCCCTGCCCGTGACTTGGTACTGGGCAACGGCACAAGTAGCTGCCGCGCGCCGGGAACCCTCCTAAGGCGCGATATACCTGCGCAGCGCTTGGCCACGACACCTTTGTCATGGACCTGACAATGCCGCCAAGCCGCTATCGAATCAATAGAATAATCTAATAGCGCGTTAAACATTCCCGGCGAAATAGCCGGGGCGTTTCAAGGGCCAGGACTTAGCCGTCCTGAGGGCAGGGTCGCCTCGGCCAGGTAGCCCAAGCCTGCATCGCTGAAAGCGCGATTCGAAAACACTCGAGGTTGGCGACCAGAAGCCGCTGCATGAGGTAATTACTAGAACCATTTGCGCGCGAACTGCAGCATGGTGATGTCTGCGCAGCAGGCGCGCAACCCGACCTTCAGACGATCGGCACATTGGCGGCGTTCCTGGGCGTCTCGGTCTGGGCCTTTTGGGAATTCGGGACGCTGCCTTGCGCAAGCCTCGAATCATTTGGGGCTATCGTATCAGGAGATCACAGACCTGGCGGAATAGCAGGATCGTCTGTGTGCGTGATTGAGCAGATCCTGGCAAGGAGAGCCTGTTAGAGTTTGAAGCGGCCAAGGCGCTGATCGTTGACGCGGTACTGCCAGGCCAGTTTCGGATCCTGGGGGTTGACGCCGGACGTTGACCAAGCGGAGCGCTCGAACTTTGCAGCGTCATGCAAAGGAAGATCGTCATCACAGCGCGACAGTTGTACCGACGAGCGAAGACGATGACGTCCGATACTGTGGGTTAGAAATTTGATGGCACAGACGGCGGCGAGGGACAGGATCAAGAAAGCAGTGGAAAAGCTGAGCATGCGAAGGCCGGCTTCCTGATCGGGCAGGGCGAAGAAAGCGAGCACGCCGCCGGCGAAAATTGCGAACGCGAACCTCATGAACATGACGGCGGGTCTCCTATTTCGATGTCGATCATTATAATATCACAGATTGATCGTCATTATACTGATCAATGGAGATAGGATGATCCCTCATGGATCAAGCGTTTTCGAAGGCTGGGGGCATGGTGCGGTTTTGGCGGTATCGGCTTCAGAGTACCGGCGCCATTTCCATCTCGAACAGGCATAGAGATGGTTCCGGGCAAAGCCTTGCGGCCCCGTCTCAGAGTGTAATCGCCAGAACCACTGGCGTCGAGGTCTCGCTTGTGGTCGACCTGAACCAGGTCATACGAAGTGGTCGGATCAGGGTTGTCCCTCCAGATGAGGTGGCACACGACAAAATCATTAGTAAGAGGGCCCGCGACATCCAACCGGATTCATTTAATTATTCATTTTCAATAGGGCATGCAGATCGTCAAATGCTATCGTGCATCTGGAACGATTGCTGTACGCCGTCACTTTGCGGGAGTATGGGGAGGATGCCGCGACACTTTAATAGGGCAATGAGTTATCGTTTCGGCTACAAGCCCTGAGCACTAGACATTCTGCAAAAAATGGCCGTCATATTCCGACCGATAAGCAGGGGGGCAGCTGTGCCGATATTTAAAAACAAGACAGAAGACAGCGATGGTTGGCTTTCGATCCTGCTCGCGCTGCGACTTCGCCAAATCGAGAACGAGTACCCGGACTATGCGAGTTTTGCCGACGCTACGGGGCTATCGCGCGGCACGCTCTACCAGTTGCGGACGGGGAAGGGGAACCCGACATTCGTCACCCTGGAGCGGCTGGCACGGCACCTGAAGGTTCCGGTGTGGGCGCTCATTGGTCGGACTGGTGACGACGACAGCGTCAAGCGGGACATCGAGACGTTCGGCTTCAACTTCAACGAGATTGCGCGGCATATCGAGGCCACGCGTGCTGTGAAGCGCTCGATGACGGAGTTCAGTGGTGTACCTTCTTTGAAAGAGGCAGCCAGCCCCGCTGGGGCAACCTCCGAGAAGAAGCGGCCGCCTCCGGCCAAAAAGGGACGCAGGGCAAACCAGTAGATACAAGAAAAGTAGAAGCTGCTAAACTACCAGCGTAGATTCATTTGCTACGATTGGCAGAAAATCTATTGTATATTTCTTTGACTCGCATCAGAAAATCCGCCAGCGTCGATGCAAAGGCATCATTTTGCTGAAGGGTTCACGATGCAAGCGAATATCTGGCAAGTCGCAGGAGACAATGCGCTCTATAAGGATGCGGCGGCGTTTGTCGATTGCCACCCGAAACCATGGGTGGAAGAGGTTTCGGAATTTCTGCGGAAGAAAGGCAAGCCCGAGACGATCACTTTGGTGATCGGACAGTTCATCGTGGCGGCTTTGTTCGAAGGACGATACGCGGATCTGCTGTACTGGTCGCTGGTTGCGGCAGAAGTGAACTGCGTTGTGATGGAGCAATGGCCTGATGATGTGCGCCAGGAGTTGGCAAGCCATCTGAAACGGGGATTTGTAAAGCTCTCGTCGCGCAATCTCTCCCATTGAAGGCGGCGCGCCGACGGCATGGCCCTCAATGGCGAGACGGCGTCACACCTGATCAGGGGCAACGTTGATGTCGCTCCCGGCGGGAGCGGGAGCGGATGAAGCGAGTTTTGTCTCACCACCGTTGGGCGTCGGAAAGTCGCCTGGTCCCATTTCGCAGACCGCTTGCGCGCCGCATCCCTGAGGAATGGGTTGGCCGGCCGACTTGAGGGCGGCATAGCGGCGGTTTACGTCGTTCGTCCAGTTACGGCGCTGGCTTTCAGTGCTGCCGTTGTAACGATCGGCGAGGCAGCGAATACTTGACGTGCCGCCGCACGATTTGACGGCATCGCGAAGCGTCATTACGCCGCCTTCAATGTTTTCGGACAAGATGCCCCGATCCATTCCGTAGGCCCGGCCGGTCGCCCCCGTAAGCTGCATCGGTCCAAGAACGCCACTGAAGGAGCCGGCACATGCCGACATCGCGCCTTCGTGAGCGGACACGGCAAGAGCGAGCTTGGGATCAACACCATACTTATTGGCGGCGTCGACAATCATATTGGCGATGTTCGGGCTGCGCTCCGTCATCTCTTGCGTGGACGGATAGCTCGGCAGACCCGCACCGTTCGTACAAAGGGAACGCAAGGTTGTTTTGTCATGGAGATCGCAAGAACTTGCATCCTGATCGAAGGAATTCGCTTGCGCAACAGGCGCTTGTCCAACGACCAGGAGCGCGGAGAGGAGTATTGGGAAGGGACGCAGCATCTTACTTCCCCGGGCAGAAATTATAGATGGCGCCATTGATGGAGAGCGCGTCGCTGGAAGGGCGCGTAATCTTCATCGGCGTGATGACCGGGGAGCTGCTGCCACGCTCTGTACATGAGGCTTGGAACGCATCGTCTGCATGACGGGTGCCTGCTATCTTGCAGGTGCTTGCGTCGACGGTGATTGCGTCGCCGTCGAACTCGGCAAGTTCGAGAGCGCCGACGCCTTGGTCGAGATCGGCACATGTGTGTGTGGACGCTACATATGATCCCTGCGGAGCCTTGAGCGGATCAAGTTCTTGCGCGATTGCCGGCGAGATCAAGACGGCTAGAGTCGCGAAGATAGTCGGGCTGGCCATGGCAGATCTCCTGAACATCATCCCGCCGTGGCCGCCGGCAGGAGCCGCGGTCAACGCCGCGCATCGCGCGCCGTCAGGGAAGCCTTGATCCGTTGGCGATGGCCGGTGGCAGGCAGGTGTCCTGAATAACGTCAGGTTCTCCCTGTCGATCATGATTGCGCTCCTTGGGGATATCGAGGTTGCCGAAACACAACGGCGTGGGCTGCTTCCTCTAGGGTTGCGGGACAGGGACCCGGAATTGGCATTCCGGGGCGATTTCACCTTGGAATACGATGCCGGCGCGAATGCTTTTGGCCTCAACATCATATGCACCCATCGCACCATTCCGAGCGAGGTCGGGGCGGACGTTATTCGGTTGCGCGCCATATTCGATGAAACACCCGGAGCCTGCGTCAGCGACCGTTGATCGGCCGTTCTGGTAGATCGCCAAGCGCATGGGACATCGTTTCAGCGTGGCATTGCCGACAGGATCGGCGCGGATCGGCGAGCAGCCGGTGAGCGTGTGCAGGACCGAGAGGACGACGGTTTTGGTCGGACTGCGAACGACGATGTGACTCTCGGAAGCCGGCGCGTTGGCGACCGCAAAGCGCGTATCGCCTTTGGCCACGTAGGCGTCGTTGTTCTTCTTCAGTCGGTCGGCCCATAGGGAGGCGTAGGGCACGGCTTCCGAGTTCGGGAGCTCGAGATCGGCATAGGCGACGGCGCGCCAGGCGTTCGGATCATGCGTGAGCGACTGGGCCGAAGCGTGGGGCGCCAATCTAAGGGCAGCCGCGACTGCGACAAATGTCAGGCGTGCATGCATTCCTTGCCTCGCTTGTGTGCCCTATGATTAAATCAATGTTGTGATGATTGTCGAGCGTGATATTTGGATGGGACAAAAAGCCCGCCTATCGGGGCTGGATGAATTGCGAGGCCTGGCGATCGGGCTGGTGGTGCTGTCGCATGTCGGGCCGGTCTTCGGAGAAGGCGGGACGGTCGCCGCTCTGCTGTTTGCGCCGGCGTGGAGCGTCGGGGTCGACCTGTTCTTTGTGATTTCCGGCCTGGTGGTGGAACGCTCATTGCGAAGCCTGCGCCTCGAGCGCGGTGCGCTCGAGGCGGCCTCCGCCTTCTATGTCAGGCGTGCTATGCGGATCGTGCCGCTGGCCTGGTGCGTCGGCGCCATCCTCTCGACCGGGTTGATCATCCCGGAAAGCGGCGTTGAGCCCGCAGACGCGAAGGCGGCATTCGCCTTCATCTCGAATGCGCATTGGGCACCCTGTTTCGGGGGCGCCACAGGATGCGGGAACGCCTATGCGTTTGGGCCATTCTGGTCGATCGCCGCCGAAATGCAATTTTATCTACTGGCTCCGCTCCTGGTGTTCTTGCTACCGCGGCGGGCGCTCGTCGCGCTGGCCGGACTCGTTCTCGTGGTCGGGACGTTCACGCTGCGGCCATGGGGCGGGACGCTTTGGACGTTCCGCATCGATGCAATCGCGGTCGGGCTGGCGATCGGAGCAACCATGAGCGCAAGCGCATGGCCACGGCTGGCGGAACACCTGAGGGCGATCGGTAACATGGAAACGGTGTTCTGGATGACGGTCGGGGCCTTCATGCTGGCGATCTTGCCGCCGGCGACACATGGTGTGGCGACTGCCGCACTGGCGCTGATGTGCGGGTGGATCGTGACAAGGGCGACCTTGCGGGATGATTCTGTGAACTGGCCGGGGCGGATGCTGCGCCGCTTGGGAGGCATCTCCTATGCCCTCTATCTGATCCATCTGCCGGTGCTGGCGTTGTTCAACTGGGCCCTTGGCCAATTCCTGGGCGCTCCGGCGACGGCAACGCTCTCGGTCGCGGTCGCGATCGGGCTGTCTCATGTGCTGACAGCGGCGATCGGAAATCCGCTCCGCCAGCTCGGCCGCCAATGGTCAAATCGAACAGTCCGGGAGGTGTCGCCGTGACCGAAGAAAATCGTCAGTGGTCGCTTGGTGGTGAAGATGTCGATCAAATTCCGCGAGGAGCGAGGGCGCTGGCGGAGCAGCTATTGACCGAGACCGACGGCGATGCCGTGGCAGCGCTCGTCGCGGCATGCTGCGTCATTGGAGCCATGCGCTCGGCGGTATCGAGGGGTATGGTGCGCAACGGATCGCCGTCAGGGGTCGATATCGCGCAAGTGCTGGACGTGTTCGTGCGAAGCGAGCCCCCAGCAGAAGAGCAGAGCCTAACCGATAGAGGACCCCGACCGTGAAGTATCTGCGATGGGCTGTGCGGCCTGCCGCTCGCTCCCCCGGAATGCTGAACGCCCGATACCCGCAGTTTGATCTTCGTAGGCGACCGTCAGCAATGCCGAGCACTGCCCCCTATTTCGCCCCGGAAAGGGACCTTGCGAAACGCTTCGGCCGAACGACAGATCGCTCTCGCATAGCGAGTGGCTTTGAAATAGTCGCTCGCCGGGCCTGTTCTTCCTAAGAGAAAAAGTGCGGGAAGCATGATTTTTCGGCCGGAGGTGAGCGATGCGGCCTCCATGCGTGAAGGTCGCCATGACTGCTGGCGCGACCACACGCAATACGCTCGAAGTCGCCGAAGACGGTCGTCGCAATCTTCGAACTGGGATCTGCACGAAGAGACGCGGTGGTGAATTGGCACGCTGCGTGACGACACATCCGGAGCGTCGTAAAAGCCGCTCGCAGCGTACCTCTCATACGCCCGCGGACAATCTTGCCGACGCCGGCGCCGTTGGTTTGGCCGTCGGCTTTTGTGCGCATCTGGCCAGCCGACACGCGGCAGTGTGACGGCGCTTAGTAGCGGTCGCCGAACCAGCCCTTGCTCTTGGGCGGCGAGGGTTCCTGATAGGCCCACGGGACAGACTTGTAGGACGGCCTCGGGTCTTGGACGCGCCAAGCCTTCTGCCAGTAGTAGAAATTGAGGGGTACTCGGGCGAGCACGCGACCATCGGCAGACAGGAGGTCGGAAGCGCAGGCGACGACGGGGCCGTCGTAAAATTGCACGCGGCCAGTATAGCCGTTGAGCGCTCCTGGCCGGCAGGCAAAGACGCGAACGCCTGCAGCGATCGTGTCCGGGGCTTCCGCTGGGACGGAGATCGTCTTGATGCCTTCCTTGGTGATGAGCGTGCGCACAGGCACGGAGTTCCAATGCGAGCGGCGCAAGGCGTTATTCGCCTGAGCTTCGGTTGGGTAGCCGGCTCGCCGGGTAATGACCGGCGGGAAGCGCCCCCAGTCTGGCGCATATTCTTGCCGGCTGCGACTGACCCGATCAGGCTTCCAATAGGAGTCCGTAGCCGAAACGGGGCCGGCCGAATGTGAAGCATCCGGCACTCGCTCGGCGCAACCGGCGAGCAAGGCCGCGGATGCGACGAGGTGGAGGATGTGACGAAAAGAACGCATATCGTGCTCGGGGGTCATGGGTTTGTAGGTGAGAATTTCCGGTGAAGCCAAGGCATCTGGAAGGTGCTGGCCCAAATGCCGCGAAGGGTTTTGCGAGCTGACGCTCGATCTGGGCGTAGAGGAGGATGCGACGATCGAGTTCATCGGGGAGGGTGACGGCTACGCCTGCTTTCCGCCTTTCGCCGGCGACGTCGGCCATTTCGCTGGTTGCACAACGCCCTCGTCTTTCCGGATCGGCGAGCAGACAAGCCATTTTTTCAAGGTGGCGGTTACGAGCCATGCCATGGCGACAACGCCACAAGGCAACGCATGCTTTCCCAGCGTCGCGGTCTGGCCCTGGTCGCAGCCGTCGACGCCGCGATAGGTGCACGAAGCAAAAGTTGATTGCTGGTTCCCCATGGATCACTCCGCTTCAGATTCATTGAGTCAGTAAACTATCTTGCAAATCGCTGTGCAAGTGTCTCTGACTCATATCCCGCGAGGGGAGGAGGGTGCTCGTATCCGGATCCGCGCACGATGGGCCGGGCAGGGCCTCGGTGTCGAGTTGACGCGGGGCCATCAGGCAATCGATACTCTGGATGCGCGCTATGCCGTGGCGCAGCCGCATCCGCTGGACGAACTCAGCGGCTTCGTGGCCGGCCTTGGCTGATATCTCTGCGAGCCGTTCGAAGCCGCTGTTCGAGCGCTAAATAGCGAGCCGTAATCGAGTTCAGCTTTGTGAAAAACTGCCTGCTCTGCGCAGGGTTGCCCGGCGCAGGCGGGGGGAAGAAAGCAAAAAGAGCTTCCCGATCAGCGTCTAATTGTTTTAGCTCCGAGCAGAGACGGCAAATTTCGTGGTCGTCCGTTCCGGAACTCCGATGTGATGCACGGCGCGAGGTACGCGTAGGGTTAGTCTGCCGACCCACATCGTTCGACGAAAGTAAAATCGTATCCAAGGCGTTTCCTCCACGCCGGGTTGTGGTCATCCAATCTGGAATAATGCGGGTTGCAACCTATGTATACTGGCGGTTTTCCCTGTCACTTTTGACAGGTCGTGAGACGCTGGAATCCAGCGAGGAGCAACCTAGTTCGATAGCCGCGCGAATGGCTTGGAGAGGCGCGTCGATAGCAAGGAGGTAAGCTGGATATGGCGAGATTTGACTCAAATTTTCACGACGTTACGGAGGGTATTCACGCAGTTGCCTCTCCTGCGGACGCGGCGGACCTTCTGAACACAATTGTCGAAAGTTAGGTCTTGAGACGGCGGCCTTTCTTACCGTCAGGCCGGTTTACGAGGAACCGAGTAAGCCGTTCTATGTGACCACCTATTCGCCTGACTGGGTGAAACGCTACCTCGAGAAGGATTTTTTCGACATCGATCCCGTGCTTCGCTATGGGCTGCGTGCTGTGAAATTGGTTGATTGGAAGGAGATCGACCTATCGGACAAGCCCGTGCGCACGTTCTTCGGTGAAGCGAGGGAACATGGTGTCGGGAAGCATGGCGTCACGTTCCCGGTTAGGGGTGTCGACGGCGACCGCGGCATTCTGACCGTGACGAGCAACGAGAACGCAGCGGCGTGGCAGACGTTTCTCAAATCCGAGGTTCGCGACTTCCAGCATCTCGCCGGTGAATTTCACAATGCTATCGGTCGAATCCAAGGAAGGCCACGCCATCCGACGGTCTGCTCCGATAGAGAGATCGAATGCCTGAAATGGTACGCGAGGGGAGAGAAGGTCAAACGGACCGCAGAGATACTGTCGCTATCCCCTCGCACGGTCCGATTTCATCTTGATCTGGCACGGGCCAAGCTTGGTGCCAAAAGCTTGGCCCATGCGGTTGCGATCGCGGCAGAGCGCGGCCTTTTCTTTCAAAGACTGTTCTGATCGGTAGCCAAGCGCTTCGCGGGAAGCCGCCGGCAAAACTCGTTCCGTTTCGTGAAGCTGGGAGTGCTAGAATGACTGAATCATGGGGAAAGAAGGGAGATGTCGCTCTGGACAACCTGATCCGGAAAGGCACCGCGACGCTCCAAGGGTAGAATGCTGGCCAAACCAAGTGTCCTATTCGCAAACCACACGGTACCGCTTGCCGGGCTCGCTGACGTTCTTGCAGACAAGCGGCTTGTGCGGCTCGGAAGAGGACAGCGGAGGACTTGCGGCCAGCGATGCACGTCTGTTCGATGTCTTGAGACTTGCCGTCCGGCGCGGTTCGAGCCGTTCCGGCTCCTGTGGCGCAACCGGGAACACGCTGGCTTCGATCCGCGGCTGCTGCAGGCGTGGCGGCTCTTTGTCAAAGAATCGCCTGGCATCAAGCGATCTCGGAATCCATCATCGCTGTGCGCGCAGCCGCTGCCCAACAGTAAGGCTACCCCAGGAAAAAAGGCAGTATCCGTCCAAACATAAGCATAACCCTTGGCGGGCATATACCCCGGCTTGCGGGCCGTCGACAACCGGCGCAATGGACACGAAGAAAGGGCGGCATTGCTTGCCGCCCTTTCGAAATTGTCGAGATGCGTGGACCTTTAAAAGCCCATACCGCCCATACCGCCCATACCGCCCATACCGCCGCCCATGCCGCCAGGCATGCCGCCGCCGCCAGCCGACTCCTTCTTCGGAGCCTCCGCGATCATGGCTTCGGTGGTGACGAGCAGGCCGGCGACCGAGGCCGCGTCC
>NZ_JAMYSA010000033.1:0-63583 GCF_040321735.1 Mesorhizobium sp. M0293 | reverse complement strand
TAAACCGCTTTCTCTTCATCAGTCCGTCCTTCAATCAAGGCCCGGACTCTAATCTCAGATGGAGGAAATTCTCAGTGGCAGGTCAGGTCCAGTAGGCATGTGAGCATCGGAAGCGCAGACAATCGCTCCAGACGGCCGGCCTCCCGAATTCTCGGACGAGCTCAGGGTTCGAGTTCGACATCCCAGTACAGATAATCCATCCAGCTCTCATGCAGATGGTTGGGCGGGAACAGGCGGCCGTTATTGTGCAGATCGTGCACTGTCGGCTGGAATGGCTTTTGCAGCGGCCACATCTTGGCGTGCGCCGGCATCATGCCGCCCTTCCTGAGGTTGCAAGGCGAACAGGCGGCAACGACATTCTCCCATGTGGTCGCGCCGCCGCGATGGCGGGGGATGACGTGATCGAAGGTCAGGTCCTCCGGCGTGCCGCAATACTGGCACTGGAAACGGTCGCGCAGGAAGACGTTGAAGCGGGTGAAGGCCGGATGCCTCGACGGCTTCACATAGGCCTTCAGGCTGACCACGCTCGGCAGCTTCATCGAGAAGGTCGGCGAGGAAACGGCGTGCTCGTATTCGGCCACGATGTTCACCCGGTCGAGGAACACCGCCTTGATCGCGTCTTGCCACGACCAGAGCGACAGGGGGTAATAGCTGAGCGGACGGTAATCCGCATTCAGCACCAGTGCTGGAAGCCCATCCGGAGATACGGCAACCGTCACGTGTTTACCTCCTTGGTTCTAGACCCGAACGGCGAGGATACTGTAAGCCCGACATGACAGGGATGTGAAGCGGATTGTCGCGTCATCGAAGCGGCAAAAAGACATGATTTTCAGGCTTTTTTGCGGTTTCAGGCTGGTGGTGCGGCGTCCCGCCCTCTGGTTTCGCGATAATAGGACCAGAAAAGCCGCGACGCGACACCTCGCCACGGGCTCCATGATTCGGCCAATGCGATCAGTGTTTTCTCCGGCGGACGCGGGTCGATGCCGAGCGCGTGGCCGACCGCGCTCTGCAGCGCGACGTCTCGCGCCGGGAAGATGTCGGGGTGCCCGGCGGCAAACAACAGGTAGACTTCCGCCGTCCAGGGACCGATGCCGGACACCGCCGTCATCGTCGTGATCGCCTCCTGGGCATCGAGCGAACAGAGGTGATGCAGGTCGAGGCCATCGACCACGGCTTTCGCAATTGCGATCAGGCCGCGCTGCTTGGGCCGCGACAGGCCGGCGTCGCGAAACATGTCTTCGCCGGCAGCCAGGATAGCCTGCGGCGTCAGCGGATCGACGAGTTTCGTCAGCCGGCCGAAGATGGCATCGGCGCTGGCGCGGGACACTTGCTGCGAGACGACGATCGACGCCAGGCTCCTGAACCCCGGCTCGGAAAGCCGCAGCGGCACCTCGCCGGCCATGCCGCGCACCTTTTCCAGGCGTGGGTCGATCACGCAAAGCGCATCGAGCCCCCGGGCAATGTCGTCCGATGTCACGATACGCTGCATGCTTTCTTGTTCCTTGACCGGCTGCACGGTAGCAATTGGCAAAACCGCCGCACAACCCGATTGCCGTTTGAGAGATGACACTCCTGACATTCCGCTTCGCGCCCAGCCCCAATGGCGACCTGCATCTCGGCCATGCCTTTTCGGCGCTGCTCAACCAGAAGCTGGCGACACAGGCTGGCGGCCGCCTGCTGCTGCGCATCGAGGATATCGACACCACGCGCTGCACGCCGCAATTCGAGGCCGGCGTGCTTGCCGATCTGAAATGGCTGGGGCTCGCCTGGGAAGAGCCGGTGCGCCGCCAGTCGGAGCATTTCGCCGAATACGAGGCGACGCTTGAGCGGCTGATCGAGGAAGAACTCGTCTATCCCGCCTTCATGAGCCGTGGTGAAATCCGCGCCTTCATCACCGACAGCGACGGGCACGGGCGCGACTGGCCGCGCGACCCCGACGGCGTGCCGCTCTATCCCGCCGCCGACAAGGCGCTGCCGGTGAAGGAACGCAAGCGGCGGATTGCCGAAAACACGCCCTTCGCCTGGCGGCTGGATATCGGCGCCGCCTTGGCGCGTGTCGGCAAGGACCTGTCATGGACGGAGTATTCCGACGAGACGCTGGTTGCGACACGCTCCGTCGAAGCCCGCCCGCAGGACTGGGGCGACGTGATCGTGGCACGCCGCGACATCCCGACCAGCTACCACCTCGCCGTCGTCATGGACGATGCGCTGCAAGGCATCAGTCACGTCGTGCGCGGGCAGGATCTGTTTTCCGCCACCGGCGTGCAGCGCCTCCTCCAGGAGCTACTCGGGCTGCCGCAACCGGCCTATTTCCATCATCGTCTCATCCTCGGGCCCGACGGACGAAAGCTGTCCAAGAGCCTCGGCGACACCGGCCTAGCCGCGCTACGTCATGCCGGCGCATCACCTGATGACGTCAGGCGGATGGTCGGGCTTTGAGTCCGGCGGGATCAGAGAAACCGCCAGCCAGATGCACCGGGCGTTGAATTCCGGTGATGTATGGATCAACGGTTTCGCTTTGCGCGCCGGGTTGAACGGTATTAGAGCATCGCCACGGCAATTCTCTCCAGTACGGCGGACTCCGGAACATGCGCAGCATCAAGCGGTTCATTCCCGCCACCTTCGTCGTCCTGTGGGCGACCGGCTTCATCGGCGCGCGCTATGCCATGCCGTGGGCGGAGCCGTTCACCTTCCTTGCCGCGCGTTTCGTCATCGCCGCTGTCCTGCTGGCCATCCTGATGCTTGTGCTGGGCTCGAAGGGAGCCACAAGCGAGGAGGCATTGCATGCCACCGGCGCCGGCATACTGATGCACGGCGTCTATCTCGGCGCAGTGTTCTGGGCCATCCACCGGGGCATGCCTGCCGGCTTTTCGGCCCTCATCGTCGGCCTGCAGCCGCTGATCACGGCGGTGCTTGCCGGCAAGTTTCTCGGCGAGGCGATCCTGCCGCGCCACTGGCTTGGCCTTGGCATCGGCCTCATCGGCATCGTCATCGTGCTGTGGCCCAAGCTCGGGGCGCTGGGCGGCGGCGTGACGGCGGCGACGCTGACCGCCTCGCTGGTCTCGGTGCTCGGCATGAGCGCCGGCACCATCTGGCAGAAACGCTTCGCATCCGGCGGCGACCTCGTCGCGGCAACCATGTGGCAATATGTCGGCGGCGCGGCTGTCATGATCCTGGCGGCGCTGGCCTTCGAGACGCACACGGTCGTCATCAACGGCGAACTGATCTTCGCCATGGCCTGGCTGGTGCTGGTGCTGTCGCTCGGCGCCATCTTCCTGTTGATGGTGATGATCCGCGACGGCGAGATGTCGAAAGTGGCCTCGCTGTTCTATTTGGTGCCGGCGGTGACGGCCATCATCGCCTGGGCCTTGTTCGACGAGCAGCTCAACGCGCTGCAGATTGTCGGCATGGCGATCACCACATTCGGCGTCGGCCTGGCAACGGCGCGGCAGACCAAGGGAAGAATTGAGGAATTGAGGAATTGAGGAATTGAGGAATTGAGGAATTGAGGAATTGAGGAATTGAGGAATTGAGGAATTGAGGAATTGAGGAATTGAGGAAAATGGCCCCATCTGGCGCTGGGTGCTACTTCTTTAATTCTTCAATTCTTCAATTCTACAATTCCTCAATTCTCCCGTTCCCCCATTCGGCCATCATCCAACCCGCGCGCGTGCCTCCAGATAGCGGCTGATCGCGGCGTTGAGTTCGCCGCCGAGGATGAAGATCGCCGAGACCATGTAGAGGAAAACCACAGCGATCATGATCGAGGCAAGGCCGGCATAGGTCGTCACATAGGACGAGAAGTGGTCGAGATAGGTGGCGAAGATGGTCGATCCGACTAGCCATGCCGCCAGCGTGAAGATGATGCCCGGCACCAGCGAGACGAAGCGGCGCTTGCCCGCCGGCAGCCAGAAATGCACGGCAAACAAGCCGCCGACGATGACCACCGAGGCGATGACATAACGCCACAGCGTGATCGTGCCCATATAAGGCTTGATCCAGTCGATATGGGCTTCGGCGAGCCGCGCCAGCAATGGCGCGAACACCAAAAGCACGCTGATCGCCAGGAAACCGGCCGTCGCGATGAGAACGAAGATAATGCTTTGCACCCGGCGGTAGATGATGCCGCGCGTTTCCGACACGCGATAGGCGCGGTTGAGCGACGTGCGTAGCGCCTCGATGCCGTTCGAGGCAAAGTAGGCGGCAAGCAGCACGCCGTAGGTCAAGAGGTCGGTGCGCCTGACGGTCAGCACATTGAGCACTTCGCGCGCGATCGGCTTGGCGATCTGTTCGGGCCAGGTGTCGAACACCAGATGCACGGCCGTATCGGAGAACGCCTGCGCGCCGAGAAAGCTCGCCAGCGTCGTGGCGAAGATCAGGAACGGGAACAGCGCCATCAGCGATGTTATCGCCAGATGGCTGGCCATCGCCCAGCCATCATCGGTGTTGAAATGGCCAAGCGCGTCGTAGAGAACTCGCTTGAGGGCTACGATCTTCCGCAACAAGAACAGCGCCCTCCAATTGTCTCCACGCCGGGAATATGGGAAGGGATTGCGGCAAATGGCAACCCTTGGCGAAACCACGAGCAGTCCGGCGCAAGAATTGCGCTCGATCATCGTCACCGGAGCATCTTCGGGGATAGGCGCGTACTGCGCCCGCGCGTTGAAGGCGGAAGGCTGGCGGGTGTTCGCGACAGCGCGCAAGCCGCAGGACATCGCCGCACTCGAAGCCGACGGTATCGAGGCCTTCTATCTCGATTATTGCGAACCGGATTCCATCGCCGCGCTGGTGACGGCTGTGCTCGATCGCACGGGCGGCAGGCTCGACGCCCTGTTCAACAATGGCGCCTATGCGCAGCCCGGTGCCGTCGAGGATCTGCCCGTCGCAGCGCTCAAGGAGCAGTTCGAGGTGAATTTCTTCGGCTGGCATGACCTGACCCGCCGGCTGGTGCCGGTGATGCGCCGCCAGGGGCGCGGCCGCATCGTCCACTGCTCGTCGATCCTCGGCTTGATGCCAGTGCGTTTCCGCGGCGCCTATTCGGCGTCGAAACACGCCTTGGAGGCCCTGATGCTCTGCCAGCGCCAGGAACTGGCCGGGAGCGGCGTCCATGTTTCGCTGATCGAGCCGGGGCCGGTGAAGTCAAAGATCGCCAGCAATGCGCTTCCCTGGTTTCTCAGGAATATCGACCACGAGACGTCCGTCCACCGCCTCGACTATGCGGCGCAGCTGGAGCGGCTGCGGGCCGGCGGCAGCCAATCGGCCTTGAAGCCTGGGCCGGAAGTGGTTCACGCGGCGCTACGCCATGCACTTCTGTCGCGGCGCCCGCGCCCGCACTATGTGGTAACAGTGCCGGCCAGAATCGGTGCGGCGCTCAAACGCATCCTGCCCGCTTCGATGCTCTATCGCCTGCTCGCCAAGCGAGCCTGAAGCCAAACAACTGGAAACGCAATAATGGCATCCGTCTTCAACATCCTCGCCATTCTGGTCATGGTCGCCGTGGTGATCGTTCTCGTTCGCGGTCTCATCAACATGATGCGAGGTGGTTCGGGCGTCACCTCGAACAAGCTGATGCAGACGCGCGTTCTGTTGCAGGCCGTGGCGCTGGCGCTGATCCTGCTTGCGGTGTATTTCACCCGCAAGTGAGGATATCGGTAGCCGGGAGGCGACGTGGTCAAGCTCAACAAGATCTACACCCGCACCGGCGATGATGGCACCACGGGTCTCGGCACCGGCGAACGGCGGCTGAAATCCGATCTGCGGGTGGACGCCTACGGCACGGTCGACGAGGCCAATGCCTGCATTGGCATCGCCCGGGTCCACACGGCATCGGCCCACCCCGAGCTCGACGCCATGCTTTCCCGCATCCAGAACGATCTATTCGACCTCGGCGCCGATCTCGCCGTGCCAGACGATGGCAAGCCGCTCGGCTATGAACCGCTTCGCATCATCGCCGTGCAGACCGACCGGGTCGAGAAGGACATCGACCTGCTCAACAAGGAGCTTCAGCCGCTCAAATCCTTCGTGCTCAATGGCGGCACACCGGCAGCGGCGGCACTTCACCTTGCCCGCACCGTGGCGCGGCGGGCCGAACGGCTGATGGTGGCCCTGGCCCAGGACCCGGACGAACACGTCAACCGCGACGGGCTGAAATACATCAATCGCGTCTCGGATTTCCTGTTTGTCGCCGCCCGGGCGGTCAATGACAACGGAAACGCCGACGTGCTATGGGTTCCCGGCAAGAACCGCTGATCGTCGAAAGCGGAAGAGGATCTGGGAAATGTTCATCCCGCTTTACGACACCAACAGGCTGCGGCACATCCGCCTGCAATATGTGACGATCGGGCTGATCGTGGCCAACGCGCTGGTCTATTTCGCCACCGCGCTAGGCGGCGAGAGTTTCACCAATGCCGCAGTGCTTGGTCTCGGCTTCATCCCGTCGGTCGTCCATGACACTGCCGAGCTTGACCCTCGTTTCATCGTCATCCCCGAAAGCCTGAGCTACCTCACCTATTCCTTCCTGCACGCAGACATCTTCCACCTCGGCGGCAACATGCTGTTCCTGTGGGTGTTCGGTGACAATGTCGAGGACGCGCTCGGCCACATCCGCTACCTCATTTTCTACCTGTTGTGCGCCATTGCGGGAGCCGCGTTCCAGGGTTTGATCGCCTGGGATTCCCAGGTGCCGCTGATCGGCGCGTCCGGCGCCATTGCCGGCGTGGTCGTCGCCTATCTGATCCTTTATCCCAGGGTGAAGGTCTGGGTGCTGGCCTTTGCCCGCATCCCGCTGCGCATCCCCGCCTTCATTCCGCTCTTCCTGTGGGTGCTGTTCCTGGTGGTGATGTTTGCCGCCGGCGGCGAGGATCAGATATCATGGGCCTGCCATATCGGCGGCATAATCGCCGGCGCTGTGCTGGTGCTGGTTCTGCGCAGCCCCGGCGTGCCGCTGTTTGCCGGCGCTGACGACGATGCAGCGATCGCCGCTCCCAACCAGCCGCAGGCCACCGCTGAACCATTGGCGCCTGAGCAACCTGCCGCGACGCAATGGGGGCGAGGAAACGCTTCCAGTTCGGACTGAACCGATTTGAGCCGCTCGCGGCGTATTGACGTGCAGGGTTGCCACAATTACGGAAACGTCTCCGCCGCAGCCAAAGGCGGTCAAAGACCAGAATTTCCATCCGGCCAGAATTTCCATCCGGCCAGAATTTCCACCCGGAATGTCGGCTTTCGACAACTCAGAACGGGCGCAGGCTGCTATAGCGCGCCCAACTAGCGTGAAGAGGTGACAGGCAAATGAAGATCCTTGTGCCCGTGAAGCGGGTTGTGGATGCGAACGTCAAGGTTCGCGTGAAGGCTGATGGTTCGGCGGTGGAACTCGCCAACGTCAAGATGGCGATGAACCCATTCGACGAGATCGCAGTGGAAGAAGCAATCCGGCTGAAGGAAGCCGGCAAGGCGGAAGAGATCATCGTCGTCTCGATCGGCCCGCAGCAGGCGCAGGAAACCCTGCGCACCGCGCTCGCCATGGGCGCCGACCGCGCTATCCTGGTCAAGACCGACGAACAGACCGAGCCGCTCGGCGTCGCCAAGGTGCTGAAGGGCGTCGTCGACGCCGAACAGCCCGGCCTCGTCATCCTCGGCAAGCAAGCAATCGACGACGACTCGAACCAGACCGGCCAGATGCTGGCGGCGCTGCTGGGCTGGGCGCAGGGCACCTTCGCCTCCAAGGTCGTGATCGAGGGCGACAAGGCCAAGGTGACGCGCGAGGTCGACGGCGGCCTGCAGACGGTGGAGCTGAAGATGCCGGCGATCGTCACCGCCGACCTTCGCCTCAACCAGCCGCGCTATGCCTCGCTGCCCAACATCATGAAGGCCAAGAAGAAGCAGTTGGACGAAAAGAGCCCGGCCGACTACGGCGCCGACGTCAAACCGCGGCTGAAGGTCATCAAGACCGAGGAGCCGAGCGGCCGCAAGGCAGGCGTCAAGGTCAAGAGCGTCGCCGAACTGGTCGACAAGCTGAAGAACGAAGCAGGCGTTTTGTGAGCGATCGGGAAAGGAACAGACAAATGGCAATTCTCCTCATCGCAGAACACGACAACGCCACTCTTTCCGACCAGACCGCCAAGGCGCTTTCGGCGGCGCTGCAGATCGGCTCGGACGTGCACGTGCTGGTTGCCGGCAAGGGCGCCAAGCCGGCAGCGGACGCCGCCGCCAAGCTCAAGGGCGTGAGCAAGGTGCTGCTCGCCGAAGCCGACGAGCTTGCCGAGCGTCTCGCCGAACCGACGGCGGCACTGGTTGTGTCGCTGGCAGGCGCCTACGACACCATCATCGCCCCGGCGACCTCGTCGGGCAAGAATGTCGCGCCGCGCGTGGCTGCCCTGCTCGACGTCGCGCAGGTATCCGAGATCATCGAAGTCGTATCGCCCGACACCTTCAAGCGGCCGATCTATGCCGGCAACGCCATCCAGACGGTGCAGTCGACCGACGCCAAGAAGGTGATCACGGTCCGCACCGCCTCCTTCCAGGCTGCCCCCGAAGGCGGCTCGGCCTCCGTCGAGACCGTCAAGGCGGCAGCCAACCCCGGCCTGTCCTCCTTCGTCGAGAACAAGCTCTCGGAGACCGACCGTCCGGAACTGACCTCGGCCAAGATCATCATCTCTGGTGGTCGCGCGCTGGGCTCCTCGGAAAAATTCCAGGAGGTCATCCTGCCGGTCGCCGACAAGCTCGGTGCAGCTGTCGGCGCCTCGCGCGCCGCCGTCGATGCCGGCTATGCGCCGAACGACTGGCAAGTCGGCCAGACCGGCAAGGTCGTCGCCCCTGATCTCTACATCGCGGTGGGCATCTCCGGCGCCATCCAGCACCTCGCCGGCATGAAGGATTCGAAGGTCATCGTCGCCATCAACAAGGACGAGGAGGCGCCGATCTTCCAGGTTGCCGACTACGGCCTCGTGGGCGATCTCTTCGTCATCCTGCCGGAGCTGCAAAAGGTGCTTTGACGCTTTCTGCCAAAGCGTATTAAATGGTGAGGGGTGGGGTAGACGAAGTCGCCCCGCCCTTTTAGTTTGCACCGCACAAAAAGCAGGCCGCAAAAGGCCTTTTGACGGGATCGGTGTAATGAGCAAGATCGAAACGATCGGCATCATCGGCGCGGGCCAGATGGGCGGCGGCATCGCCCATGTCTCCGCGCTTTCGGGCTACAAGGTGCTGATCTATGATATTTCGCCCGACCGCATCGAGAAGGGCATCGCCACCATCAGCGGCAACATGGCCCGCCAGGTGGGGTCCGGAAAGCTCGACGAGAACGTGCGCAACGAGGCGATGGCGCGCATCGCTTCCGCCCCGGCGATGGCCGATCTTGCCGGTGCCGATCTGGTGATCGAAGCCGCGACCGAGGACGAGACGGTCAAGCGCAAGATCTACGCCCAGCTCTGTCCGCAGCTCAATCCCGAAGCCATCCTGGCGACCAACACCTCGTCGATCTCGATCACGCGGCTTGCCGCGCAGACCGACCGGCCGGAGCGGTTCATCGGTATACATTTCATGAACCCGGTGCCGCTGATGAAGCTGGTCGAATTGGTGCGCGGCATTGCCACCGAGGACCAGACCTTCGAGGCGGCAAAGACCTATGTGAAGCAGCTCGACAAGACGATCACGGTTTCGGAGGATTTTCCGGCCTTCATCGTCAACCGCATCCTGCTGCCGATGATCAACGAGGCGATCTACACGCTCTATGAGGGTGTCGGTTCGGTCGATGCCATCGACACCGCCATGCGGCTCGGCGCCAACCATCCGATGGGGCCGCTGCAGCTTGCCGATTTCATCGGGCTCGATACCTGCCTGTCGATCATGCAGGTGCTGCATGACGGCCTGTCGGACTCGAAATACCGCCCTTGCCCGCTGCTGGTGAAATATGTCGAGGCCGGCTGGCTCGGCCGCAAGACCGGGCGCGGCTTCTACGACTATCGCGGCGAGCATCCCGTCCCTACGCGCTGATCGGATCCGCGTCAGCAGCAGGCTTTCGGGACCGGCTCTGATCAGGACGCCGCGGCCAGCGGCTCGGGCCGCTGTGTCCTGTCGGCCATGCTCTCGCTGTCCGGCGCCACGCAAACGCAGCCACGGCCTGCCGCCTTGGCCGCGTAGCAAGCGGCATCGGCCCTGGCGATGATCTCGTCGACTTCGCCGCAATTGGCGCCGATCGCAGCCAGCCCGATGCTGGCGCCGATCACGTGAGGACGGTCGTCCCAGGTGAAGTCCAGGCCGCCGATCGCATCGATGATGGAGCGCGCCGCGATCTTGGCGCCGGCCGCCGAACCCGATTTCAGAATGACCGCGAATTCGTCGCCGCCCAGACGAGCGACGATGTCATCTGGACCAAGCACGCCGCGAACCGCCCCGGCAACCCGCTTCAGCAGCGCGTCTCCCGCGGCGTGGCCGCCCGTATCGTTGACCAGTTTGAAGTGGTCGAGATCGATGAACATGAACTGATGTCCGCTACCTTTGCCCGAAGTGCCGTCCTTGCGCGCCTGACCGACGAGGTCCTCCATGGCGCGGATGAAGCTCGAGCGGTTGGCAAGGCCGGTCAGCGCGTCATGCGCGGCGGCGTGGGCGAGCTGGCGCTGCAGCGCGCGCGCATCGGTGAAGTCCTGGAAGACGATGACCAGTCCGCAAAATTCGTTGCGCTCGTTGATGATCGGCGACACGACCTGACGGATGCTGCAGCGGGTGTCGTCGCGCCGGATGAGAACGGCGCGGCTGTTCTGGTCTGCAGGCGCCTGGCCGATCGCCGGTCGGGTCATGCCTATCCTGTGTCCCGTCTCTTCGTCGACCGCCCAGTAGACATGGCCCAGCATCTTGCCGAGAGCTTCGTCACCGGCAACACCGGTCAGCTTTTCGGCGACCGGATTCATGAAGGTGACGCGGTTTGCGGCATCGGTGCAGATGACGGCATCGCCGATCGACTGCAGCGTCACCCTGAGCCGCTCCTTTTCATCGGCCAGCATTGCCGCCGATACGATGAGGCGTGCTTCGGCCTCCTTGCGCCGGGTGATATCGATCAGGCTGCCGATGGCCCTGACCAGCCGCCCGTCCTTGTCACGCTCGATGGCCTTGCCGCGGTCGAGGAACCACATCCAGTGGCCATCCTTGTGGCGCATCCTGAACTCGGCTTCGAAGAACGGCGTCTTGCCCTCGAGATGGGCGCGATCCGCTTCGGCGACAGTCTCGCGATCATCGGGATGGATCATCGTCAGCCAGCGGTCGGTGTCGCCGTCGAGCTCGCCATCCGCATAGCCCAGCATCTTGACCCAGGTCGAGGAATAGGTCGTGCCGCCCTTGCGCATGTCGAGGTCCCAGACACCTTGGCCGGCGCCGGCCAGGGCGAAATTCCAACGGGTTTCCGCTTCGGCAATGCGCACCTCGGCCTGCTTGCGCGCGTCGATGTTCTCGATCTGCGAGACGAGATAGAGCGGGCGGGCGCTGCTCTCGTCGCGAATGACCGAACCGGCAAGATGCGCCCAGACGGGTGTGCCGTCCTTGCGGAGATACCGCTTCTCGAAGTGGAAGGAGTTGACCGTGCCGGCTCTCATGCCGTCCATCGTTTCGCGCCCGATATGCAGATCTTCGGGATGCGTGATCTGGAAGAAGGTGAGCGCCTCGATCTCCTCGTTTGTGTAGCCAAGCATGGCGGCGAAGGCCGGATTGGTCTGAAGAATACGCCCGTCGAGACCGACAACGACGATGCCGATTGCCGAATCCTCCATGGCGCGTCGAAAGCGCTGTTCGCTCTCCGAGATCTGCCGGCGATCCTCGCTGATCCGGCGGATGAACAGGGCGGCAAGGACAAGGGCGCCCACCGCTACCCCCACCGAGATCTGCAGGCAGAATTTCAGCGCCTCGATGTCGACGTCAAGGCGCGACAGCAGGATCGAGGCCGCCACGACGCTCAGGCCGGCTAGGAGCAACGCCAACCCTGTGTGTCTAAAAGATTTTCGGCCGGTCAAACCTTGCCACATCACGATACGTGCCACCCCCGTGCGCAAACGCATGTTGTCGCATCAACCTTGACGGATCGATTTTAAGGAAAGGTTGCGTCCGGCATACCGGCACTATTGCGAACCGACAAACAATTGCCGGCATGATTAAGGATCGGTGTGCAGGGGTAGCGGTCGTGGCGGAACGCTACCAGCGCACGAAAAACCGCCCGCCAAGTGCGCCAAGCAGCGCGAGCACCGTGATCGCCAGCGAGTACCAGGTCGCGACGAAAAGCGGCGAGTCGTCGAAGCAGTGCGCGGCATAGAACGTCGCCGCCAGCCCGCCGGCGAGCAGGCCCGCCACCGCGCCGGCAAGTACCGGCCGTGTCGGCGCGCCGTAGCGCAGCATCCACAGGAAGATGGCAAGCGGACCGATCCCGATCAAAGGGATGAATGTCATGCAGACCATCATGTTGGAGCCGATCATCCTTGTGCCCCACAGCGCCTCCGGCACCATGAAAAGCTCCAGAACCACCGCCACGGCTACCAGCACCGGCGCCGCAGCCATCCAGGCCATTGCCCGGCCCATCGAGGCACCCGGCGCCGACAAGGCACGGATCAGGGCAAAGGCGCTGCTGGCAAGCACGATGGTGAAAACAAATTTGGAGAGAAAGCGCATCGTATGCGCGGCCGCCATGAAGTCCGGGCGCGGGCCGATGGTCAGCAGGAAGACGACAGCCGCGATCACCGCTGCCGCAGCGGCGGCCATCCACCAGGCCGAGTGTAATGGCATCGCCTTGCTGCTTGCATCGGCGTCCAGCGCCTTGATGAGATCGTCCGTCCTCATATCATTCCCGCCCAAACCGCCCCTGCCCGAACCGCTTGGCTATCGCCGCAAGTCCCCGATGCAGCGACACACGTACCGCCGTCTCGCTGATGCCGAACTTTGCCGCCGTCTCGCCGATGGTGCGGCCTTCCACCGACACGGCCGAGACCACCGAGCGCTGTGCCGGCGACAGGCCGTCCAATGCCCGGTTGATGTCGCGCTCGCTGACGGTTTCCGTTTCCGGCTCGGCGAAGGTCTCGGCGATATCGTCGACGTCGATTTCGATGCGCCGTCCGCGCCGCCGGAACGCGTCGATCAGCTTGAAGCGGGCAATTGCATAGATCCATGGCAACACCGGCGCATCCTGTCGCCAGGTATGCCGTTTCACATGAATGGCCAACAAGGTTTCCTGCACGACATCCTCGGGATCGACCCCGCCCTGCACGATCTTGCGCCGGACAAAACCGCGCACCAGCGCGGCAATCCGATGCAGAAAGTCGGCATAGGCCTTTTCGTCTCCCGCGATCGCGGCCCGCATCAGCCGGGAAAGCTCGGCCTCATCCTTGCCGCTCACAAGAGTTACTCCCCCGATTTTCGCGTCTCGGCGCTGATTTGTTACGTGGCCGGCGAAATAATGTCCAAGCCAAACTAGCTGCAAATCACGAAAGTTTGCGCCCCGGCGCCTGATTAAAATCGGCAAAGCAATGTTGACTATCCTGGTCAGGTATCGATAGGTGCAGCCCTGACAGACCGAAGACCCCAGAGATCGAGGACAATGCCATGAAATACGCTCTTTCCACCCTCGTCGGCGCTACCGCGCTGGCAATCAGCCTGATCGGCGGCCCGGCGATGGCGGAAGATGATGGCATCATTGTCTACAATGCCCAGCACGAGAATCTTACCAAGGCGTGGGCCGAAGGCTTCACCAAGGAAACCGGCATCAAGGTCACCGTCCGCAACGGTGGCGACAGCGATTTCTCCAACCAGATCGTCGCCGAGGGTGCTGCTTCGCCGGCCGACGTGTTCCTGACGGAAAACTCACCTGCCATGGTGCTGGTCGAGACGGCCGGCCTGTTCGCGCCGGTCGAAGCCGACACACTGGCCCAAGTTCCCCAGGACTATCAGCCGGCCAGCGGCAAATGGGTCGGCGTCGCGGCGCGCAGCACGGTCTTTGCCTATAACAAGACCAAGCTCACCGCCGACCAGTTGCCCAAGTCGATGCTTGACCTCGCCGATCCAAGCTGGAAGGGCCGTTGGGCCGCTTCCCCATCGGGCGCCGATTTCCAGGCCATCGTCAGCGCGCTGCTGCAGCTCAAGGGCGAGGCCGCCACGGCGGACTGGCTGAAGGCGATGAAAACCAATTTCACCGCCTACAAGGGCAACAGCACGGTGATGAAGGCGGTCAATGCCGGCGAAATCGAAGGCGGCGTGATCTACCACTATTACTACTTCGGCGATCAGGCCAAGACCGGTGAAAACAGCGCAAATATCGAGCTGCACTATTTCAAGAACCAGGATCCGGGCGCGTTCGTTTCGATCTCCGGTGGCGGTGTGCTGGCTTCGAGCAAGCATCCGAAGGAAGCCCAGGCCTTCCTGAAATGGGTGACCGGCAAGGGCGGCCAGGACGTGCTGAAGACCGGCGATTCCTTCGAATACGCGGTCGGCAAGGGTGCGGAGTCCAACCCGAAGCTGGTGCCGCTCGCCGATCTGCAGGCGCCGAAGGTCGACGCTACGACGCTGAATTCCAAGAAGGTCACCGACCTGATGACGGCAGCCGGCTTGCTTTAGTTGTCATTCCTCCTAAAAGGACAGCCGACCACGCTCCCGCGGGAATTCGCCTTCCGCGGGAGTGATTTTGTTTTTCGAGATGGCATTCGTCGATGACGACACGCTGTGTTCCCAACCGCTATCGCGGTCCTTCAATTGCTGCCGCTGTACGGCAACGGCACGGCGTCTGACCTGATGCAGTCTGCGGTCGATCTGGCGCGCTCGGGCCTGCCTTCGGGCACAGGCCGAAGGGCTCGGCGACGCGCACCGCTTTGGCTGGTCATCGCCGCCATCTTCGTTGCGCTGCTGGCGTTGCTGCCACTTGCCTTCATCATCTGGATCGCGGTGCAGACCGGCTGGGAAACCGTCTCGGCGCTGGTTTTCCGCCCGCGTGTCGGCGAGCTTCTGGTCAACACTGTCCTGCTGGTCGCACTCTCCGTGCCGATCACCATCGCACTGTCGGTTGCGCTGGCCTGGCTGACCGAGCGCAGCGACCTGCCGGGCGCCCGGCTCTGGGCCTGGCTGTGCGTGGCGCCGCTCGCCATACCGGCTTTCGTGCACAGCTATGCCTGGATCACCATGGTACCCGGACTGCACGGCCTGTGGGCCGGCGTGCTGGTTTCCGTGATCGCCTATTTCCCGCTCCTGTATCTGCCGGTGTCGGCGGCGTTGCGCCGTCTCGATCCCGCCCTTGAGGATGCCGCCGCCGCACTCGGCCTTGGGCCCCGGCGCGTGTTCTGGCGTGTTGTGCTGCCGCAATTGCGGCTTGCCATCTGCGGCGGCTCGCTGCTGGTCGGCCTGCACCTGCTGGCCGAATACGGCCTCTATGTCTTCATCCGCTTCGACACCTTCACCACGGCTATCGTCGACCAGTTCCAGTCGACCTTCAACGGACCGGCCGCCAACATGCTGGCTGGCGTGCTGGTGAGCTGCTGCTTCGTGCTGCTCGGGCTCGAAGTGCTGGTACGCGGCGAGGAACGCTATGCCCGTGTCGGCTCAGGTGCGGCGCGCTATCAGCAGCACGCAAGCCTTGGACGCGCCACCATTCCTTGCCTCGCCTTGCTTGTCGTTACTACGCTGCTGGCGCTCGGCGTGCCCTTCGTCACCATCGGCGGCTGGCTTGTCGCCGGCGGCGCCTCTGTCTGGCGCCTCAACGAGATCGGCCTGGCGCTTGGCCAGACGCTGTTCCTGGCGCTGGCCGGCGCCTTGCTCGCCACTGTCGCCGCCATGCCGATGGCCTGGATCTCGATCCGCGCGCCGGGGCCATTGCAGCGTCTGCTGGAGGGCTGCAACTACATTGTCGGCTCGTTGCCGGGTGTCGTCATTGCGCTGGCGCTGGTCACCATCACCGTGCGCATCGCGCTTCCGCTCTACCAGACCCTGTTCACCATCCTGGTGGCCTATGCGCTGATGTTCCTGCCGCGCGCGCTGGTCAGCCTGCGGGCGTCGATTGCGCAGGCACCGGTCGAACTCGAACGCGCCGCTTCCAGCCTCGGCCGGCCGCCGCTGCAGGCGCTGTGGTCGACGACGATCCGCCTGTCTGCACCAGGTGCCGCGGCCGGCATGGCGCTGGTGGCGCTTGGCATCATGAACGAACTGACCGCCACCCAGATGCTGGCGCCGAACGGCACCCGCACGCTGGCAATGGCGTTCTGGTCCTACAGTGGCGAGATTGATTATGCCTCGGCAGCACCTTACGCCTTCATCATGGTGGCTATGTCGCTTCCCTTGACCTGGCTGCTCTATGTCCAGTCGAAACGGATGGCCGGACGATGAGCTTTCTCGAAATCAGCGGCCTGCACAAGCATTACGGTCCGGTGGCCGCTCTTGCCGGCGTCGACCTGAGCGTCGCCAGCGGTAGCCGCACGGCGATTGTCGGTCCGTCCGGCTGCGGCAAGACGACCTTGCTGCGGCTGATCGCCGGCTTCGAGGCCCCGGACCAGGGCCGCATCACGCTCGATGGCGAGGTGCTGGCCAATGGCGGCGCGGCGGTACCAGCGCATCGCCGCGGCATCGGCGTTGTGGCGCAGGACGGCGCCCTGTTCCCGCATCTGACCATTGCCGACAATATCGGCTTCGGCATGGCCCGCGGCGAGGACAAGCGCGCTGAGCGCATCGTCGAACTCGCCTATATCGTCGGGCTCGACAAGGCGATCCTCAAACGCCGCCCGCACGAACTCTCCGGCGGCCAGCAGCAGCGCGTGGCGCTTGCCCGCGCCATGGCGATGAAGCCCCGGCTGATGCTGCTCGACGAGCCGTTCTCGGCGCTCGATACCGGCCTGCGCGCCTCGATGCGCAAGGCGGTGGCCGAGCTTCTGGAAACCGCCGGCATCACCACCATCCTGGTGACGCACGACCAGGCTGAAGCGCTGTCCTTTGCCAGTCAGGTCGCGGTGATGCGCGACGGCAAGTTCTCGCAGATCGGTACGCCGCGCGACCTCTATTTCAAGCCGAAGGACAGGATGATCGCCGAGTTCCTCGGCGACGCCATCATCCTGCCGGCAAAGATATCAGGCGGCTTCGCCAGCTCGCCGCTCGGCCGCATCGCCATCGACACCAATGACAGCCGCGACGTTGCCCGCATCATGCTTCGGCCGGAGCAGATCGCGCTGAAAAGAACGTCGCGCGAGGGCATGTCGGGCACCTCGGACATGCTGTTCGGCGAAGTGACGGAATCGGAATTCGCCGGCTCGATGTGCACGATCGCGGTGCGGCTTTTGAACAGTGCCGATCCGCCTGATGCCGCCGCGATCGGCAACACGCCGCTGGTCCTGCGCAAACCGGGCATGGACGCGCCGGCGGTCGGCGAGATCGTCCGCCTGACCGTATCGGGAAAGGCACATGTCTTCGCCTGAACGCCGGCGCGTGGAATGTAGGACTATCTTTCCGATTAGCCGAGGCGCTTCCCCGCCTGATCGAACCAGTGCAGCTTTTCTGCCTTGGCAACCACGCGCAATTGGTTGCCAACCGTGGCGGTGGCACGACCAGCGACCCGCACGACGATCCTGCTGCCACCTGCGGCACAGTGAAGAAAACTTTCGGCGCCTACCGGTTCGACTGCCTCGACCAGCGCCGGCAGGACGAGCGCACCGGACGGCGCCTCCGCATTGAAGGTAACGTCGGCATCCTCGGGCCGAAAACCGACCGTCGCAGCTCTTGCCTCCTGAGGTGCGAAAACGATCGCCGTGCCGTCAGCGAGCACCGGGCCCGAGGAGCCTCCGGTCAGCGCCAGAAGATTCATCGGCGGCGCGCCAATGAAGGAAGCGACGAAGGTCGAGGCCGGCCTTTCGTAGACGTCGAGCGGCGCCCCCACCTGCTCGACCAGTCCGGCATTCATGACGACGAGGATGTCGGCCAGCGTCATCGCCTCGAGCTGGTCATGTGTGACATAGACCGACGTGACGCCAAGCGAGCGCTGCAGGTTCTTGATCTCGACGCGCATCTGGCCGCGCAATTTGGCATCGAGATTGGAGAGCGGCTCGTCGAACAGGAAAACCCTTGGGTTGCGCACGATGGCGCGGCCCATGGCGACACGCTGGCGCTGGCCGCCGGAAAGCTCGCGCGGGCGGCGATCGAGCAGCGCTGAAAGTTCCAGTATTTTCGCCGTCGCGCGGACCCGGCTGTCGATCTCGTCTTTCGGCGTGCCGCGGTTACGCAGCCCATAGGCCATATTGTCGTAGACCTTCATATGCGGATAGAGCGCATAGTTCTGGAACACCATGGCGATGTCACGCTCGGTCGGGCCGATTGAGTTGACGATCTTGCCGTCGATCGCAACCGTTCCCGAGGAGATGGTTTCGAGCCCGGCGATCATCCTCAGCAGCGTGGACTTGCCGCAGCCGGATGGGCCGACCAGCACGCAAAGCTCCTTGTCGGGAACGGCGATGGAAACGCCTTTCACGGCCTCGAAGCCGCTGGGGTAGACCTTCTTCACATCCTTCAGATCGACGGTCGCCATCAGCTTCTCACTTTTCGGAATCGACCAGCCCGCGAACGAACCAGCGTTGCATCAGCACCACGACCAGGATCGGCGGCACGATGGCCAGCATCGCTGTAACCATGACCAGGTGCCACTGCGTATCGGCATCGGCGAAGGAGACCATCTTCCTCAGCGCGATGACGATCGTATTCATGTTGCTGCTGTTGGTGACGAGCAGCGGCCACAGATATTGCGTCCAGCCATAAATGAAGAGGATGACGAACAGCGCCGCGATGTTTGTCCGCGACAAGGGCAACAGGATATCGAAGAAGAAGCGCCATGGCCCCGCACCGTCGACACGCGCCGCCTCCACCAGCTCACCCGGGATGGTCATGAAAAACTGACGAAATAGCAATGTGGCGGTAGCCGAGGCGATCAGCGGGATGATCAGGCCGGCATAGGTGTCGATCATGCCGAGATCGACCATCACCTTGTAGGTGGGCAGGATGCGCACCTCAACGGGAAGCATCAGGGTGATGAAGATCAGCCAGAAGAAGACCATCCGCAGCGGAAAACGGAAGAACACGATCGCATAGGCCGACAGGATAGAGATGAAAATCTTCCCCACCGCGATGCCGAGCGCCATGATCGTGGTGTTGAGCAGCAATCGACTGACACTGACGCCGCCGATGCGGCCGACGCCGCCGAACAGCGCTTCGGTGTAATTGTTCCAGAACTGATCGCCGGGCAGGAGCGGCAATGGCGGCTTAAGGATCGTTTGCAGCGTCTGCGTCGAGGCAACGAATGTGTAGTAGATCGGGAAGGCGACGATCAATATGCCGAGGATGAGCACGGCATGGGCGAGGAAAATGCGAGACGAGGACTGACCGATCATCGCTTGCCTCAGCCGTAATGGACTTTGCGTTCCACGTAGCGGAACTGGATGGCGGTGAGCGAGATGACGATGATCATCAGGATGACCGACTGCGCCGCCGAGTCACCGAGGATCAGATTGACGAAGCCGTCATTGTAGACCTTGTAGACCAGCGTCTCAGTGGTCTTGCCCGGACCGCCGCCGGTAACGGCATGGACGATGCCGAACGTGTCGAACAGGGCATAGACGGTGTTGACGACCAGCAGGAAGAAGGTCGTCGGCGCGAGCAGCGGGAAGACTATGGTCCAGAATCGCTTGGTCTCGCCGGCGCCGTCCATGGCCGCCGCTTCGATCAAGGTTTTCGGCACCGCCTGCAGGCCGGCGACGAAGAACAGGAAATTGTAACTGATCTGCTTCCAGGCAGCGGCGGACACCAGCAGGATCATGGCGTGGGTGCCGTTGAGCAGTGGATCCCAGGCGATGCCAAAACTCCTCAGCATGTAGGCCAGCGACCCGATCGACGGGTTGAAGAGGAACAGCCACAGCATACCGGCAATCGCCGGCGCCACCGCGTAGGGCCAGATCAAGAGCGTGCGGTAAAGACCTTTGCCGCGCACCACCTTCTCTGCCATGACCGCAAGCAGGAGCGCCACGCACATGGCGACGATAGCGGTCGCAAGGGAAAACACCACCGTGACCTTTATCGAGTTTAGGTAGGCCGGATCGGCAAGCACTTTCCTGAAATTGGCGAACCAGACGAACCTAGTCCTTAGTCCGAACGGATCCTGCCTGAGCATGGATTGGTAGAACGCCTGACCGGCCGGCCAGTAGAAAAAAACGAGCGTGATGGCTAGTTGCGGCGCCACCAGCAGGTAGGGGAGGACCTTGTTGGGAAACACGACGCGGGGGGTCACGGAGCCACTCCGAGTTGATGAGGCGGGCGGCACCATGCGGCACCCCTCTTCGCCAAGATGGCTTTGATGAGCGTTTCGGATTCGGCATCATCGACCATTGGCGAAATCGCAAAGGACGGCACTCCCCTCGCCGAGGGGAGATGCCTGACGGGACAGGTGGGTGCGCCGTAGAGCAAGGCCTCTGCGCTCGCTCTAATTCCCCAGCGCTTCCTTGATCGCGGCGTTGCCACGCGTAACCGCATTGTCGAGCGCCTGCTGCGCGGTTTGCTGGCCGGCGAGCATCTTCTCGAACTCCTCGTTCTGGATATCGCGCACCTGCGGCAGATTCGGCAAACGCACGCCCTTCGAATTGTCGGTCGGCGCCTTACCCGTCATCTGCAGGATCGGGGTCTCGCGACCGATATTCTTGTCATAGAAACCGGATTTCTTGGTCGCTTCATAGGCCGCCAACGTTACCGGCAAATAGCCCGACTTCTGGTGCAGGTACTCCTGCACGTCGGTCTTCGACAAATAGGCGAAGAAAGCAGCCACTCCCTTGTATTCCTCGTCGGATTTGTCCGCGAAAACCCACAGGCTGGCGCCACCCGGCGTCGTGTTCTGCGGCGCGCCCTTGGCGTCGCTGTCATAGGGCAATTGGCCGATGCCGTAATTCATGCCGGACTTGACGATATCGCCGAGCCCGCCGGAGGATTCAGTCATGATCCCGCATTCGCCGGCAAGGAAGATCTGCTTGGCTTCGGAAGTGCGGCCGCCATATTTGAAGGTGCCGTCCTTGGCGAGGTCTGCGAGCGCCTGGAAATGGTTGACGAAAATCGGCGCATTGATCTTGAGCTCGACATCGCCGCCGGCCAGACCGTTCTGCTGGGTGGCCCATGACACGTCATTCCAGGCCGCGAAATTCTCCAGATGGATCCAGGTCAGCCAGGTCGAGGTATAGCCGCAGGCGGCCGCGCCGCTCGCCTTGATCTTCTTGGCATCTTCCCACACCTCATTCCAGGTCTTGGGCGGGCTGTCGACGTCGAGACCAGCCTTCTGGAAGATATCCTTGTTGTAATAAAGGATCGGCGAAGAGGAGTTGTAGGGGAAGGAGAGCATGGTGCCGTCCGGCTTCGAATAATAGCCGACTATGCCTGGCAGGTATTGGCTCTTGTCGAAGGTCATTCCGGCGCTGGTCAACACATCGGCTGCCGGCTTGATTGCGCCTTCGGCTGCCATCATCACGCCAGTGCCGACATCGAACACCTGAATAATGTCGGGCGCCTGGCCGGCGCGGTACGCGGCGATGCCGGCATTCAACGTCTCGGGATACGTGCCCTTGAACACCGGAACGAGCTCGTAGTCGCTCTGGCTGGCATTGAAATCTTTGGAGATCTTGTCGACAACTTCGGCATTGGCGCCAGTCATGGCGTGCCACCAACTGATCTGCGTGACAGCAAAAGCGGAGGTTGAGGAAAGCAGCGTAAAGGTGGCGGCAACACCGGCCGCGAAGCCGAAGGACTTCATGTTTCATCTCCCGTTTGTCATTGGCGAAAGGGGCACTCCCGCAAAGGCAATATGTGTCGCTCATGACAATCAGACAACGGTTTTGTTGCAGATCGACGAACTTCACCCCTTTGCCTCACGCAACGCTCGCTGCCGCTTGGCGGCATGGAAAGCGATACGGTTAGCCGGCTTAGCGCGACGACAAGCGCGCCAGGAACTGCCGTCAGGACTGCCAAGCTGGCTTTCGACATATCAGCCCTGATTGCAGCCGCTGCAACCCGAAGAGACACGCCAGGGTTGTGGGCGACTTTATCGATCCTTCAACGGCAAAGCGCTACTCAATTCTGCTGCCTTGTTTATTTCCGATAGATCAGGTGAAATAAGATGCTGACGGTCTACAATTGCATCGTCAACGAACACGACCTGAGACTGGTCGCACTCGCCGCGCTGATCTGCGGGATTTCCTGTTTCTCTGCTGTCAACCTGCTTCACCACATCAGCCGCTCCACAGATCGGAACCGGCTTGCCTGGTTGATGATCGCGGCGACGTCGACCGGCTTCGGCATCTGGGCTACGCATTTCATCGCCATGCTCGCGTTCACACCAGGCATACCCAGTGCCTACGATCCGGCGCTCTCCGTGCTTTCGCTCGCTGCTTCGGTCGCGCTGACGGCGACCGGCATGTGGATCGCCACCTTGCGGGACGAGTTCGATTATCATCTCGTCGGCGGCGCCGTCCTGGGCGGCGGCATCGGGGCCATGCACTACATCGGCATGGCGGCATTCGAAGTCCAGGGCCGGATCGAATGGAACCTGTTGCTCGTCGCCGTTTCCTTGCTGGCCGGCGTGACGCTTGCGGCGCTGGCGCTGCGGGTCGTGCTGCGCCGCCCCTCCTTGCGAGCGACCTCCGTCGGCGCGGTGCTGCTGACGCTGGCGATCTGCACCTTGCATTTCATCGGCATGGGTGCCGTCTCGATCTTTCCCGATTCCTCGATCGCCATATCCCAGTACACGATCGAGCCGACCTCGCAGGCTTTCGCGGCCGCGGCCGCCACGCTGGTGATCCTGGTGCTGTCGGCATCGGCGCTGTGGATCGATTTGCGCTTCCGCCGCCAGAAGCTCGAAGTCGACCGCATGCACGGCCTGGCCAACGCCGCAGTGGAGGGCCTGATCGTCTGCGACGGCAACCGCATCATCAGCGCCAATGACAGCATTGCGAGGCTGACAGGCATGGCACCCGCGACGCTGAACGGAATGCAGCTTGGCGATCTCTTCGGGGCCGATATGTCCGGCTTCGGCGAACAGCCGCACGAGGCCGAATTGAGCGGCCGCGATGGCACAGGCATTCCTGTCGAACTGATTGCCCGGAGCATCGACTACTGTGGCAAGCCTCACAATGTGGTCGCGGTCCGCGACATTCGCGAGCGCAAGAAGGCTGAACTGGAAATCCTGCGCCTTGCCCATTTCGATCCATTGACCGGACTGGCCAATCGCCGCAGCTTTTCCAACCGGCTGGAGACGGAAATTGCTGCGATGAGCCGGGGAAGGAAAGGCGGCCACCTTGCGCTTCTGCTGCTCGATCTCGACCGCTTCAAGGAGGTCAACGACCTGTACGGGCACGGCGCCGGCGACGCCATGTTGCAGAAGGTCGCGCATTGCGCGACCGGCGTCCTTGGTCAAGGACAGCTGGTGGCGCGGCTGGGCGGCGACGAATTCGCCATCATCGCCCCGAACCTGACCGACCCGTTGGAGGCCGGCCGTATCGCCAACGCCGTGCTGACCGCCATGCGTGAGGAAAACCGGCTCTCGGTCGGCGGCGGCCTGGTGTCGGCCAGCATCGGCATCGCGCTTTATCCGTCGGATGCCGAAAACCAGGCCAGCCTGATAAGCCACGCCGATACGGCACTCTACCGGGCCAAGACCGAAGGCAAGGACACCTACCGCTATTTCGAGGCCTCGATGGGAGCCGAGGCACGAGACAAGCGCGTGATGGAGCACGAACTGCGCCAGGCGGTCGCGCGCCAGGAGTTCTACCTCGTCTACCAGCCGCAGAAGGAGATCAGCAGCGGCAAGATGGTCGGCTTCGAAGCTCTGATCCGTTGGCGACATCCGACACGCGGCGACGTGCCCCCGAACATCTTCATCCCCGTGGCCGAAGAGAGCGGAGCCATTGGCCAGATTGGCGATTGGGTGCTGACGGCGGCCTGCGAGGAAGCCGCCCGCTGGGAAAATCCGCTGACCGTGGCCGTCAATGTCTCGGCGGTGCAGCTTCACAATACCAATTTCAGCCGCAAGGTCCATGAAACGCTGCTGAATTCCGGGCTGGCGCCCGGCAGGCTCGAACTTGAGATCACCGAAACGGCGCTTGTGAAGGACATGCCGCGCGCGCTGGCGACCTTGCGGCAGGTCAAGGCGCTGGGCGTGCGCGTGGCGATGGACGATTTCGGAACCGGCTATTCCTCGCTTTCCAACCTTCGCGCCTTCCCCTTCGACAAGATCAAGATCGATGGCTCCTTCATCAAGTCCGTCGACAAGAACGGCCAGGTCGCGGCGATCGTGCGCGCCGTTCTGGGACTTGGGCGCGGCCTCGGCCTGCCGGTTCTGGCGGAGGGTGTCGAGACGCTCGGCGAGCTGAAATTCCTGGACGCTGAAGCCTGCGAGATCGGCCAGGGCTACTATATCGGCAGGCCTGGCCTCATCGAGGAATTCGGCGACCTGACCGGTGTCGACGCACCCGCTGTCGGCAGCAAAGCCGCCAGCATGCGCGACAGAAGCGTTCTGGCCTTCGCGCCCACGCCTGCGCTCGCGACGCGCTTTTAGAGGCTTTCCGGCTTGAGCGCCGTCTCGACCAGCCGCCTGGCGTCCGGCCCCGACCATTCCGCAGGGCCGTTCATATGGGCGATCAGGCAGCCCTCGCCATCGATCAGCATGGTGACGGGAAGGCCGAGCGCCAGGCCGCGCGTCTTGAGGTCGTTGAACAGCGCCATCGTCGAATCCCGGTAGTAGCCCAGCGTCGCGACGCCGGTATCGCTGAGGAACTTCTTCGGCTTCACATCGTCACCGGCATCGACATTGACGGCGACCACCTCAAAGACGTCACTGCCCATTTCCTTCTGCAGCACATCGAGCGCCGGCATTTCGGCGCGGCACGGCGCGCACCATGTCGCCCACAGATTGAGCAGCACCGTCTTGCCGGCATGATCGGCAAGCGTCATCGGCTTGCCGTCCGGACCATTGAAGGCAAGGCTCTTCAGGGATTGCGGCGGATCGGCCGGCAGAAGGGCTGCGACCTCGCCGGTTGCCGAAGCCGCGACCTTCTTGGCGCGGTCGCTCTTGGCGGCACAGGCGACATCGTCCTTGCTCTCGCCGACGGCAGCTTGTGCTGGTGCATTGTTGCCAGACCGGCTCTCGCTGACATATACCGCGACCGCGCCGGCCAGCGCGCCGGCCACCAAGGCGGCGAGGATCAGGCGCGGGGCCGGGAAGAATCTATTACCGTCTGCCATTTTCTCAAAACTGCTCCGAAGCACGGGTTATAGCCATGAGCGACAAGAAGACCAGCAACCAGATGTGGGGCGGACGTTTTGCCTCGGGTCCGGCCGCGATCATGGAAGCGATCAACGCGTCGATCTCCTTCGACCGCAAACTCTATGCGCAGGACATCAAGGGCTCGATCGCCCATAGCGAGATGCTGGCGCAAACGGGCATTATTTCGGCGGCCGATCAAGAAAAAATCACTCACGGGCTGAACACGATCCTGAAAGAGATCGAGGCCGGCAGCTTCGAGTTCTCGACCCGGCTCGAAGACATCCACATGAACATAGAGGCGCGCCTTGCCGATCTGATAGGCCCAGCGGCTGGCCGGCTGCACACCGCCCGCTCGCGCAACGACCAGGTCGCGGTCGATTTGAGGCTGTGGGTCAAGGACGAGTGCTTTCGCGTCGCCGAGGCGCTGAAAGGGCTGATCAAGGCGCTGCTGGAGCGGGCCGAGGAGCATGCGGCAACGGTGATGCCGGGCTTTACCCATATGCAGGCGGCACAACCCGTGACCTTCGGCCATCACTGCATGGCCTATGTCGAAATGTTTTCGCGTGACCTGTCGCGTGTGCGCGATGCGATCGAGCGGATGGACGAGAGCCCGCTCGGTGCCGCGGCGCTCGCCGGCACCAGCTTCCCGATCGACCGTCACCAGACCGCCAAGGCACTCGGCTTCCGCGAGCCGATGCGCAATTCGCTGGACAGCGTCTCGGACCGTGATTTCGCGCTGGAGTTCCTCGGCATGGCGGCGATCTGCGCCACGCATCTGTCGCGGCTGGCCGAGGAGATTATCATCTGGTCGACGCCGCAGTTCGGCTTCGTCAGGCTGTCGGACTCGTTTTCGACCGGCTCCTCGATCATGCCGCAAAAGAAGAACCCCGATGCCGCTGAGCTGGTGCGCGGCAAGACCGGCCGCGTCACCGGCCATCTCGTCGGCCTGCTAACGGTGATGAAGGGCATGCCTTTGACCTATGGCAAGGACATGCAGGAAGACAAGGAATCGGTGTTCGATGCCGCCGAGACGCTGGACCTGATGCTAGCCGCGATGACCGGCATGGTTTCGGACATGACGGTCAACGCAGCCGCGATGAAGAAGGCCGCTGGCGCCGGCCACGCGACCGCGACCGACCTTGCCGACTGGCTGGTGCGCACGCTCGGCCTGCCGTTCCGCGAGGCGCATCATGTCACCGGCCGGGCGGTGGCGCTGGCCGAAGACCAGAAGGTGGGGCTGGAGAGGCTTTCGCTAGAGGATCTGCAGTCGATCAATCCCGGCATCACGGCGGACATATTTTCGGTGCTGGCGGTGCAGAACTCGGTCAAGAGCCGCACCAGTTTCGGCGGCACGGCGCCGTCGGAAGTGAGGAAGCAGATCCGCGCCTGGAAAAAGCGACTGGCGAAAGCATGATGCCGGATATTGCGACCAGCAATATCGCTGATATTGCGCCCAGCAATATCTCGGGGTGCAATACGCCGAGAACTCGGCTAGAAGCGGCGGCTGACAAAAGTTTCAGACGGATGGATCGATGACCGGAAGCAGGATTTTGGTGACGCTGACGCTGCTGGTTGCGATGGCGGCCGTTTCGGCCTGCGGCAGGAGGGCCGGTCTCGACACGCCCTATGAGGCAGCCGTGCAAGCGCGCAAGGATGCCTCCAAGGCCCACCAGCCTGTGCCGCCGGAGCCGGAAAAACCGGTCGTGGACAAGAAGTTCATCCTCGACCCGCTGATCTAGAACCGATGAGGCTGGGTTGGTCTTTCTAAACCCGATCTCATAGCGCTCCAACTTCCCGGAACCATTCTCGTGAACCATTTCGACTACCGCGACGGCGTGCTGCATGCCGAGGACGTGGCGATCCCCGATATCGCCGCACAGGTCGGCACGCCGTTCTACTGCTATTCGACGGCCACCTTGACCAGGCACTACCGGGTGTTCGCGCAGGCCTTTGCCGGGCTCGACGCGCTGGTCTGCTATGCCATGAAGGCCAATTCCAACCAGGCCGTTCTGCGGACGCTGGCGAAGCTCGGCGCCGGCGCCGACGTGGTTTCGGAAGGTGAATTGCGCCGGGCGCTGGCCGCCGGCATCCCGGCCGGCAAGATCCTGTTTTCGGGCGTCGGCAAGACCGCACGCGAAATGGACTTTGCCCTTGCCGCCGGCATCTTGTGCTTCAACGTCGAATCCGAGCCTGAACTCGAGCTCTTGTCGGCCCGAGCCGTGGCGCTTGGCAAGGTGGCGTCGATCTCGCTGCGCATCAATCCCGATGTCGACGCCAAGACCCACAAGAAAATCTCCACCGGCAAGGCCGAGAACAAGTTCGGCATTCCGTGGCAGAAGGCGCGTCAGGTCTATGCCCGCGCGGCAACGCTTCCCGGCATCAAGATCACCGGCATCGACACCCATATCGGCAGCCAGATCACCGAGTTGCAGCCTTTCGACGACGCCTTCGCCCTGCTTGTCGATCTGATCGGCGCGCTACGCACTGACGGCCATGCCATCGAGCATATCGATCTCGGCGGCGGCCTCGGCATTCCCTACCGCGTCGACAACAATCCGCCGCCCTTGCCCGACGCCTATGCCCAGATCGTCAGGAAGCATGTCACCAAGCTCGGATTGAAGGTGATGTTCGAGCCGGGCCGGCTGATATCAGGCAATGCCGGCATCCTCGTCTCGGAAGTGATCTTCGTGAAGGAAGGCGACGCCAAGAACTTCCTCGTCGTCGACGCCGCCATGAACGATCTGATCCGGCCGACGCTCTACGACGCTTTTCACGACATCCGCCCGGTCGTGCAGCCGCCGGCCGATACGCCACGCATGATGGTCGACGTGGTCGGCCCCGTCTGCGAGACCGGCGATTATATCGGCCTCGACCGCGATCTGCCCAGGCTGAGGGCCGGCGACCTGATTGCCGTCTCCACCGCCGGCGCCTACGGCGCGGTCCAAGCCGGCACCTACAATACCCGCCTGCTGGTGCCGGAGGTGCTGGTTGACGGCGACCGTTTCCATGTCGTGCGGCCGCGTCTGACCTATGACGACCTGATCGGGCTGGATTCCGTGCCCGACTGGCTCGCATAGAAGCGGCTCGGCCCGGATGCCGGGCCGTTGTGCTACAGCCGGTTGTGGATGAGCGCCCTGACATCGGCGATCCCATTCTCGTCACGGCGGTAGAACGTCCATTGCTTGATGCGTCTGGCGCGCAACAGGCCGGCCTGGGTGAGCACGCGCATATGCTCGCTCAACGTCGCTTGTGTGATGCCGAGCTTCTCGGCGATCAGCAGCGCGCAAACGCCGTCCTCGACCAGATCGCCGTCCGCCTGGGGCGGGAAATGCGCGCGCGGATCCTTCAGCCAGTCGAGAATCTGCAGCCTGCGTTCGTTGGCAATCGCCTTGAAAACATCAACCTCTTGCATTTAGGCATTTTGCCAAGTTACTAATTACTGTCAATCCCGAGGAGATCACCATGTTGCAGGGCAATACCGTGACACGCGAGCGCATTGCCGCGATGGAACCGCGCATCCGCCCCTATATCAGGCACACACCGGTGCTGCGCGTCGACATGGCTGACTTCGACCGGCCGCCGCTGACGGTCGACCTGAAGCTCGAATGCCTGCAGCATTCCGGCTCGTTCAAGGCACGCGGCGCCTTCACCAATCTCCTGGAACGGCCGGTCCCCAAGGCGGGTGTCGTCGCCGCGTCGGGCGGCAACCATGGTGCGGCCGTCGCCTATGCCGCCATGCGGCTTGGCCACAAGGCGACCATCTTCGTTCCGGAGGTGAGCCCGGTGGCCAAGCTGGAGCGAATCCGCAGCTACGGCGCCGAGCTGATCGTCGGCGGCGCCCGCTATGCCGAGGCGCTGGCCGCCAGCGAACGGTTCGCCGAGGAAACCGGCGCCTTGCAGATCCATGCCTTCAACCAGCAGGAGACGCTGATCGGCCAGGGCACGCTTGGGCTGGAAATCGAGCGCGACCTGCCGGAGATCGACACGCTGCTGGTCGCTGTCGGCGGCGGCGGCCTGATCGGCGGCATCGCTGCCTGGTTTGCCGGCCGCATCCGCATCATCGCCGTCGAGCCGGAAGGGGCACCAACGCTTTACCGCGCCTTCGAGGCCGGACACCCCGTCGATGCACCAGCCGAGGGCATCGCCGCCGATTCGCTGGCGCCAAAGCGTGTCGGCGAAATGATGTTCCCGATCGCCGAGGCCTTTGTCGAACGCTCGATCCTGGTCAGCGACGACGACATCATCGCCGCGCAAAAGGCGCTGTGGAACCGGGTCCGCATCATCTCCGAGCCGGGTGGCGCCGCGGCCTTTGCCGCGATCCTGTCCGGCCGCTATGCGCCGACACCGGGCGAACGCGTCGCTGTGCTGGTCTGCGGGGCGAACGCCAACCTCACAACCTTTTGACCGCAACCATGACTATGGAACTATAACGGCGGCCTTCACGTTTTTCCAAACTGCCTCGCCTTTGCCGTGTTTGCTGGTATTCTTTGAGTCGTGAGGCTTGGGCTATCGTGCCCGCACCACAGCATGATCCCGAAGAGTGGAATCCGGTTTTCGGAAACTGATCATGCTCAAGAAGATAGAGCCCTGTCCCGGTTCTTTCGGGATGGAATAGGCTTTAGGAAGGGCCGATGACGCAACGACCCACCTTCAGCAGCGATCGCGGCCTGGCCGGGCGCCTAGCCTTGAGCCGGCTGGCGACGCGGGTCTCGATGATGGTCGAGCGTGGCTGGCCGTTGCTGCTCCCGCTCGTCATCGTCGCCAGCCTGTTCCTCAGCGTTTCATGGCTCGGCATCTTCTCACGGCTGCCGGATATGGCGCGCATCGGCCTTGTCGCCGCCTTCGCCATCGCGGCGCTGGCCGCGCTCTATCCGCTGCGCTTCTTCCGCATCCCTGGTGCCGCCGAAATCGACCGCCGCATCGAGGCGGCCAATCAATTGCTGCACAGCCCGGTGCTGGTGCAGACCGACCGGCCTAGCGGCAGGGAAAGCAGCTTCTCGCAAGCGCTCTGGCGCGAACACCAGAAGCGCATGGCCGGAAAGCTCGACAGCCTTGGTGCCGACCTGCCGCGCACGCGCGTGCCGGAGCGCGACCCCTGGGGGCTGCGCGCGGTGGCGGCACTTTTGTTCGTTACCGCCTTCGCCTTCTCCTTCGGGCCGACGGGCGGCAGGGTCAGCGACGGGTTCAATGCCCATGGCGCGCAAGATGCCGTGCCGCCGCGCATCGACGCCTGGGTGACGCCACCGGCGTATACCGGCAAGCCGCCGATCTTCCTGACCGCCGACGCCAACCAGGCGACGCCGACCTTCACCGTTCCCGAAGGCAGCGATGTGTCGTTGCGCGTGACCGGCGGCTCGGGCGAGGAAACGCTCGACTATGCCGACAAGAATGGCAATTCCCGCGCCATCGACCCGGCCGGGCCGCAGGCCGCCGCTACGGCCAAGCCTGCGGCAAGCCCGTCGACGCCGTCCAAAGTGCGCCAGTTCACCGGCAAGCTGACCAATGACGGCACGCTGACGCTGACATCGGGCGAGGATCAGCTCGGCCGCTGGGCCTTCGCGGTCATAGCCGACAAGCCGCCGCAGATCCGCTTCGTCGGCGAGCCGAAGCGGGCCGCCAACGGCGCCTTCGAACTCAATTACCAGATCGACGACGACTATGGCGCCGCCAATGCCAAGGCGGTTTTCACACTTGCCGATCCGCAGGCACCGAATGCCCATCCGCTCTATGGTCCGCCTGAAATGCCACTGTCGCTGCCGCGCCGCGGCGGCAAGAATGCCGCCAGGACCTCTAAGGACCTGACTGAACATGTCTGGGCCGGCAACAGCATCAAGCTGACACTGGTCGCCACCGACGATGCCGGCCACACCGCATCGAGCGAAACCAAGACGCTGCTGATGCCGGAGCGGCCATTCGCCAATCCGCTGGCGCGGGCCGTGATCGAGCAGCGCCGCCTGCTGGCGCTCGACGCCAATGCCAAGCCCCGCGTGCTCGACCTGATGGACGCCATCACGCTGCGTCCCGAAGACACGTTCGACAATATGTCCCACTACCTCGCCATCATGAGCGCCCGCAGCCGGCTGAAGATGGCCGACAGCGACGATCAATTGCGCAACGAGGTCTCCTATCTCTGGGAGATCGCGCTCGGCATCGAGGAAGGCAATCTCTCGGCCGCGGAAAAGCGGCTGCGCCAGGCGCAGCAGGCACTTCAGGACGCCATCAAGAATGGCGCCAGCGACGCTGAAATCGAAAAGGCGATGAAGGAACTGCGCGAGGCGATGAACCAATTCCTGCAGGAATTCGCGGAGCGCGCCAAGCAGAATCCCAACGCCCCGCAGATGCAGCAGAATGGCCAGGAACTGCGCCAGAGCGACATCGACCGCATGATGGACCAGATCGAGAACCTGGCGAAGTCGGGCGACCGCGACAAGGCGCAGCAATTGCTGTCGCAACTGCAGGATATGATGAACAACCTGCAGGCCGGCCGTCAGCAGCAAGGCGGCCAGCAGGACAGCGAGATGCGCCAGCAGATGGACAAGCTCGGCGATATCCTGCGCCGCCAGCAGGAGATGATGAACGATACCTTCCGCATGGACCAGATGCAGCGCGGCGAACGCCAGCGCGGACAGAACCGCGACGAACAGCTCGGCGAAGGCAGCGGTCAGGACGAGGAGAAGCCGGGCGTCGGCGAGGACCGCGATCCCCTCGCCCGGCAAAAGCCGATGACACCCCAGGAATTCGCCGACGCGCTGAAGCAGCTGCAGCAGGGCCAGGGCCAGCTGAAAAGCGACCTCGAGCAGTTGAAGAAGGGGCTCGAAGGCATGGGCATGGAGCCCAATGAAGGATTTGGCGAGGCCGGCAAATCCATGGGCAATGCCGAACAGGCGCTCGGCGAAGGCGAAGGCGACGAGGCCGTCGGCCATCAGGGCCGGGCGCTGGAAGCGCTGCGCAAGGGCGCCAAGGACATGATGAAGCAGATGCAGGCCATGCAGGGCGACCAGGGCGGCAGCGAGCAAGGCGGCCGCCAGCAGAACGCCGATCGTGACCCGCTCGGCCGGCCGCGCGCCAGCCAGGGTCCCGACTTTGGCGATTCGGTGAAAGTGCCCGACGAGATCGACGTACAGCGAGCGCGCCAGATTCTGGAAGCGATCCGCAAGCGGCTCGGCAATGCGCTGAGCCCCGACATCGAACGCAGCTACCTGGAACGGCTGCTAGAGCTGAAATAGAGCAATTCCAGGAAAAGTGTGAAGCGGTTTTCCGTCCGGAATTGCGATAAAACAAAGGGATTGCCGCGCCTCCACCCCACTCGAACCCCCTTCCAACGGTTGCACCCCCATGCCCAGACTTGGCGCCGTAACCCCCATCCTGCGCATCTTCGACATTGCCAAGGCGGGTGAATTCTACATCGACTTCCTCGGCTTCGAAGTGCAGTGGGAACATCGCTTCGACGACAACGCACCACTTTACATGGCGGTCGGCCGCGACGGCTGCGTCCTGCATCTCAGCGAACATCACGGCGACGGTGCACCCGGCATTGCCGTGCGCATCAAGGTCGAGGACATCGCCGCGCTGCATCGCGAGTTGATCGGCAAAAACTACCGCTTCGCCAGGCCGGGCCTGGAAGAGACGCCGTGGAAGACCCGCGAGGTATCGGTCGCCGATCCATTCGGCAACCGCCTGCATTTCTACGAGGATGCCGCCGGCTGATTCAGCCTGTTGACGAACGCTTCGCGGATTGCCTCCTGCATGCCATCGATCGCCTCGCCGGAGGCATTCGGGTTGCGGTGCATCACCACATTCGAGGAATCGATATCGCCGAACCCGTCCGCGGCCGTCAGTTCGCGACAGCCGTCCGGAATGTTGCTGCGCGAAATCGGCGCGATCGCCAGTCCGGAGGTGACGGCGAGCTTGAGGCCGCCAGTGGTGTCGCTGGTATAGGCGACACGATAGGCAAGATTGCGCTGCTCCAGTGATTTGATGGCGAAATCCTTGCACCAGCCGGCGCGGTTGTAGAGCGCGATCGGCACCGGCTGTTCCTCATGCATGTGGTGCAGGGTCGATGTCACCCACACGGTCGGGTCATGCATCAGCACCTCGCCGCCGGCAGGATCCTGCCATTCGAACACCACGCACAGATCGAGTTCGCCTGTAGCGAGCGCCGCTATTTGCGCCCCCGAATGCGCATAGCGCACGGTGACCTCGACCTGCGTGTGGCGCTTCGAAAAAGCGCCGAGCGCGCGCGACAGGATGGCGTGGCCATACTCCTCGGGAATGCCGATGCGCACCGGTCCGCCTAGCGGCGCTGCCGCCATCGACGCCGCCGTCTCATCGAGCAGCGAAACGATGCGGCGGGCATTGACGATGAGTTCACCGCCGCGTCGCGTCAGCGCGACGCCGCGCGAACCGCGTTCGAACAGGCTGTCGCCGATCAACTCTTCGAGCTTCTTCATCTGCATCGAGACCGCCGACTGGGTGCGGCCGGCCTGCTCGGCCGCTTTGGTAAAATTGCCGGTCTCGGCAATCGCCACGAAGGTGCGCAGGAGGTCGCTGTCGAGGGTTGGCCGCACGAAATCCGCCATAAGGAAATTTGATCGCTGGTATCATTCCAATTCGTTTGCAACATGTCAAATGCAGGATGATAGTGGCCTCACCCATTGGATATGCGGCTGCGAAATCGGCCGCGGACCAATCAAGAGTCCTCACTCGTGCCCGCTGCCCGAAACGGTGGCGGGTTCTTTTTACCCGGCAGGCGGCAGCTTCGGATCGTACGCGCAGGAGCTTGGATGCAGATGCAGAATCGGATGATGGGCGGCATCCTGAGCCTGTGCCTCGGCGTGCTGGTCTTTTCGCTGCAGGATCCGCTCGTCAAAGCGGTGTCGAGCGGTTATCCCGTGACCGAGGTGATGGCGATCCGCTCGATCGTCGCTCTGCCGATCCTGATATTTCTGGTCCATGCCGATGTTGGCTTGCGGGCGATACTGTCGAAGCGATTCGGCATGCTGACGGTGCGCGCCTTCATCCAGTTCACCTCCTATACGATGTACTATCTGGCGATCGCCGCTCTGCCGCTGGCCGATGCGGTGGCGCTCTACTTCATGGCACCGCTGTTCATCATGGCGCTGGCCGGGCCGTATCTTGGCGAGCGCGTCTCCTGGCGGACGCTGGCGACCGTGCTGATCGGGCTGTTCGGCGTCCTCGTGATGTTGCGTCCCGGCACCGGGCTATTCGACTGGGCGGCGCTGTTGTCGCTGGGCTCGGCGGCGCTCTATGGCTTTTCGCAGCTGATGGCCCGCAAGATCGGCGACACCGAATCGTCCACCGTCATGGCCTTCTATCAGAACGGCGCCTATCTGGTCGGCGCGGCCTTGGTTGCCGGCGCATTTCACCTGGCCGGCATTACCCACGCCGCCCACCCGAGCCTGGAATTCCTGGTGCGGCCGTGGCTGTGGCCGACGCTGCCCGATTTTCTCAAGATGGCGGCCTGCGGTTTCGTCGCCTCCGCCGGCATGATCCTGTTATCGCAGGCCTACAGGCTGGCGCCGGCCAATCGCGTTGCCACCTTCGAATACACCGGCATCCTGTGGTCGCCGCTGTGGGGTTTCCTGTTCTTCGCCGAGGTGCCGCGGTCGACGACCGTGATCGGTGCTGCCTTGATCATCGGTGCCGGCCTGCTGGCGCTCAACACCGAACGGCGCAAGAGCGCTCCACCCGTGCTCGCTGCCACCGATCCAGCCTGATCAGGCGAAGCAGATCAGCGCCCGTTCGACGCGCGAGCGGATTTCAGCCAGCGTAAAGGGCTTCTGCACGACATCGAGGATGATGCCGTTCAACTCCTCGGCGCGCTCGCGCTGGTCGGCATAGCCGGTCATCAGCACGATCTTCATCGACGGGAAGAGCGCTGCCGCCGCGATGGCCATCTCGATGCCGTCCATCTCCGGCATGCGGATGTCGGATACGACGAGATCGTAGCCGCCACGCGTGGCCTGGATCAGCGAAAGCCCTTGCGCGCCGTCCGCCGCGATATCGATCGTGTGCCCGGCGCGTTCAAGCGCGCGGGCGGCCAGGGTGCGGACGGACTCATCGTCCTCGACGATCAAAAGCTTTGCCATGGCCGGCATATTTGGCCGCGAAAGGTTGACTTTTCCTGAAAGCGCGGAGGGTCAACGAGCCTTTTTGAAGTCGCTTAGACGTCGCCCTTGACGACACCGACAAACGGCAACTCGCGAAAAGCGTGCGCGACATCCATGCCGTAGCCGACGACGAAATAGTCCGGGCAGTCGAAGCCGACATAGTCGGCATTGAGCGCAGTCTGGCGGCGCATGCGCTTGTCGAGCAGCACGGCGATGGAACAGCTTTTGGCGCCCCGCGACAGCATCAGATCGCGGGTAAAGCTCAGCGTCTTGCCCGATTCGAGAATATCGTCGATCAACAGCACGTCGCGGCCGGCGACCTCATTGTCGATGTCGCGCAGCACCCTCACCTCGCCACTGGTGGTGCCGGCGCCGTAACTGGAGATGAAGATGAACTCGACCTCCGGCGACAGGCCGACATCGTGCATGGCGCGGATAAGGTCAGCGGCGAAGATGAACGAGCCCTTCAGCACCGAGATCACCAGCAGATCGTGATAGTCGTGGGCGGCGATCTCCTTGGCGAGTTCGAGGTTGCGCCGGGCGATTGCCGATGCTGAAAACAGGACTTCGATGTCCTTGCCGCGTACGATTGGCATTGGTGTTCCTCGGTAATCGCCTATTGGGCGAAAGTGACCAAAACGGTTCTTACGCCGTTCTTAGGCACGTCGAGCCTGCTGGCAAAGCCGAATCTTTCGCCGGACGCCAGTGAACGGCCGGATGTCCCCAACGTATAGCGCGTTGTATGCCCGTCATTGCCGGTCACCCGGATTTCGAGCGGCGGCAGTTGCGCCGGTTTTGCCCCGTCATTGGTGGCCTCGCCATCGACGAACAGCGCGGGGTTCGGCCCAGAGGCGTCGACGCGTGACGTGACACCCGAAATAGGAGCGCCGGCGCCGGCGCGCCGGACAGGAACGGCGCCTGGCGCACCAGCGCATGACCGCCGGAGACCCAGAAGGCGGCCAATGCGGCGCCGAGGCCGGCGATCCAGAAGATCGGCCCGCCACGCGAGGCCGTTGGCCGCTCCGCGGGGGCCTCGGGCTTGCGCAGCATGTCCATGCCTTCGATAGGCGGCATGACGATCGCGCGCGGCAACGGCGAAACGCTTTCCACGTCAGGGACAAGACGCGGCATCACCACGTAGTCGGCATCGACGATGTCGGCAGCCGAACCACGCATGAACCGGTCCGCAGCGGCAATTGCCGCCGGATCGGTCATGATTTCGCCGGAAACCGGGCGCGCGGTTCGATCGTCAGCCATCATGGCCCCAGCATTGCAGCACGTGTTCGCTTTTCGTTTCTTTTGCGTAAACACAAATGGTTAACGCTTCCCCACCGGAGCCCTCGTGACGAGCCGAAAAAGCCCAGGAATTAACCGCCGGTTAACCATGCCGGCCGATGGTCTTTACCAAGAACAGGCTGGCTCGCCGCCGTGCCGAATTTCAGGTCGTCGAAATTGATTCGCTTCGAAAATGTCGGCCTCCGCTATGGCATGGGTCCGGAGATCCTCCGCGACATCTCCCTGCACATCCCGGAGCGCTCCTTCCAGTTCCTGAGCGGGCCTTCGGGCGCCGGCAAGACGACGTTGCTGCGCCTGCTGTTCATGTCGTTGAAGCCGACGCGCGGGCTGATCACCATCTTCGGCAAGGATCGCTCACGCATCTCGCGCACCGAGCTGCCGCATCTGCGGCGCCGCATCGGCGTGGTGTTCCAGGACTTTCGCCTGCTCGACCACATGACCACCTACGAGAATGTCGCGCTGCCGCTGCGCGTGCGCGGGCGCGAGGAAGCAAGCTACCGCACCGATGTCACCGAGCTGTTGAAGTGGGTTGGACTGGGCGAGCGCATGCATGTGCTGCCGCCGGTTCTGTCCGGCGGTGAGAAACAGCGCGCCGCGATCGCGCGAGCACTGATCGAGCAGCCGGAAATCCTGCTGGCTGATGAGCCGACCGGCAATGTCGATCCGCCACTGGCGCGACGCCTGCTGCGGCTGTTCATCGAGCTCAATCGTCTCGGCACCGCCGTGGTGATCGCCACCCACGATCTCGGCCTGATGGAACAGGTCGACGCGCGCCGCATGATCCTGGCCGGCGGAAGGCTGGACATCTATGACTGAACTGTCCGCCGAACATCTCGAAGCACACGAGCAGGACGCCGAGGCGGCCACAGCAAGACCGCGCGTCCAACGCAGGATGGCGCCGATCGTGCCGGCGCAGAACATCGCCGGCCGGGCGCTGGTGCTGGTCATCGCCATCATGACATTCCTGTCCTGCCTGACCTTCGGTGCGGTGACGCTGGTGCGCGACACGGCTTCCGTCTGGGAGAACCAGATTTCGCGCGAGGCGACGATCCAGATCAAACCCGTCGACGGCATCGACATGGAGGCCGCCCTTGCCCAGGCATCGCAGATCGCCGGCGAATTCCCTGGCGTCAAGGCGACAAGGATCATCGATCGCGAGGCGACCGCAAGGCTGTTGGAGCCATGGCTGGGTTCAGGCCTCAACATCGACGAGCTGCCGGTGCCGCGCCTGATCATCGTCACCATCGACGAGAACAGCCCGCCCGATTTCGCCGCCATGCGCGCCGCGATCACGCCGAAACTGCCGAGCGCGTCGCTCGACGATCACCGCACCTGGGTCGACCGGCTGGTGGCCATGGCCCGCACCACGGTGACCATCGGCATTGCCGTGCTGGCGCTGATGCTGTCGGCAACCGTGCTGACCGTGGTGTTCGCCACACGCGGTGCCATGGCCGGTAACGGCCACATCATCGAGGTGCTGCATTTCGTCGGCGCCGAGGCGCGCTTCATCGCACGCGAGTTCCGCCGGCATTTCCTGGTCACCGGCATGAAGGGAGCCGCGGCAGGTGGCGCCGCGGCAGTGCTCGTCTTCATCGTCTTTTCCTGGTGGTCGTCGCGCAATATGGCGACGCCGCAGGCCGACCAGGCGACCGCCCTGTTCGGCAATTTCGCCATCGGTTCGGCAGGCTATCTCGGTGTCGTCTTGATGGTGCTGGTGATCGGCGGGCTCACGGCTGCGACGTCCCACGTCACCGTCGTCGCCTATCTCAGCGACATCGATGTTCGCCAACCGGATGCAGGCTAACAAGGCAGGGTGATCACGGATGGAGAATTCGCGTAACGCAAAGTGCGTCTTTTACCTACCCAAGGCCGCATTTCAGGGTTAACCATATGGCAATGGACGCGCGGGATTCGACCGGTACGGCTGGACAGTTACCAGTGGTGGTTGCCCTTTCGCGTGACCGTAGCACGTTGAGCCGTCTAAGGGCCGCGTTGCGTATATCCGCTCTTTCCGTGCTTGTCCTCGCAACATTGTTTGCCGGCGGTTTCGGCTGGTTCGCCAACAAGGTCAGCCATCTGACGACGCCCGCCAATCCGGCCAGGGCAGATGCGATCATCGTGCTGACCGGCGGCCAGTCGCGCCTCGATGCGGCCATGGATCTGCTTGCGTCCGGCAAGGGCGAGCGGCTTCTGATCAGCGGCGTGCACCCTTCCGCCAGCCGTCGCCAGTTGCAGGCGGCGACCGGTGGCGACATCAGACTGTTCTCCTGCTGCGTCGACATCGACCGAGCCGCGCTCGACACCATCGGCAATGCCGAGGAAAGCGCCAAATGGGTGGAAAGCCATGCCTATGGCACGGTGATCCTCGTCACCAACAATTATCATATGCCGCGCAGCCTGCTGGAAATGGGCCGGCTGCTGCATGGCGCCAAGCTTGAGCCCTATCCGGTGGTCAATTCCAACCTCGACAATGGCGGCTGGATGACCAAGCCGCGGGCATTGCGCGTGCTGTTCACCGAGTACAACAAATATTTGCTGGCGCTGGCGCGTGGCATCGTGCCGGTCAAGCCGACGCCCAACGGCATTGCGCTGGCCGAAACCGCGGCCGGCGGCTGAACCATTATTGCCCGCCGGCTGCGCCCGACATCCCCTTGAGGCGTGCGATCTCCTGTTCGAGGCGCTCGATGCGGCTGTCTCTCTCGCCGAGTGCAGCCGCCACGTCGGCCGCCTCGAAACGCTGCGGGATATGCTGCGGGCAATTGGCATCCCAGGCCGAGACCGTGAACAGGATAACCTGCTCGGGGCGTGCCTTGTAATCTTGCGGCATCAGTTTCGCCAGCAGTTCGGCATCGTTCTCGACAACACGCGCCGTACCCCAGAGCTTGATGCGCTGGCGGTGCATATAGTCGATCAAGAACAGGAAGGCCTGCGGATTGTCGGCCAGATTGCCCTGCGCTGATGTCTCTGCGGTGAAGGGCGGCAGTGGCGGCCGGGCTTCGGACATGGCAACTCCTTTGCGAGGCCATGCTGCAGGCAGGCCGACACCACCCAATATAAAGCCTTCCATCCTTCCAATGCAGATGTCATATTTGCAACTCGTCCTTCCATTTTCCGGAAGAAGCTATGGATCGTCTCGAAGCCATGTCGCTCTTTGTCGCTGCGGTGGAGGCCGGCAGCCTTTCCGCGGCCAGCCGCCGTTTCGGCATTCCGCTGGCGACGATCAGCCGCAAGGTCTCCGATCTGGAACGCCATCTGAACACACGCCTTTTGAACCGCTCCACGCGCAGGCTGACGCCGACCGATGCCGGCCAGGCCTATCTTGCCGCCTGCCGCCGCATCCTCGACGACATCGGTGAGGCCGAACGCACGGCTGCCGGAGAGTACAGCGCTCCAACCGGCGAACTGGCCATCACCGCGCCGGTCGTCTTCGGACGCCTGCACGTGCTGCCGGTCGTCACCGGTTTTCTCGCCGCCTATCCCGACGTGGACATCCGCCTGACATTGGCCGACCATATAACCCAGCTGGTCGAGGACCATTTCGACCTCGCCATCCGCATCGGCCAGTTGCCCGATTCGAGCCTGGTCGCCATGGGCGTCGGCGCGATCCGCCGCGTCGTTTGCGCCAGCCCCGCCTATCTGGCTGAACACGGCACGCCGACCACCCCTGAAGATCTGGAAACACACGATTGCATCACCTTCGAGGGACTTGCTTCCGCCGCCACCTGGAGCTTCATCAAGGGCAAGGCAGAAATCCCGGTTCAGGTCCATTCACGGCTTCAGGTCAACACCGCCGAAGCGGCCATCGATGCGGCGATTGCCGGCGTCGGGCTCACCAAAGTGCTCTCCTACCAGATCGAGGCCGCGCTGCGGTCCGGCATGCTGCGCGTCCTGCTGGAGGAGTTCGAGCCAAATCCATGGCCGGTAAGCCTGGTGCATGCGGGCCATGGCCTGCTGCCGGTGAAGCTGCGTGCCTTCCTTGATTTTGCCGGCCCGCGCCTGAAAGAGCGGCTGGCGCGGCTGAAGTAGCGGAACCGGGTCTGCCCAATCGGCGACCGTTTTTCTTCGTCGGTCAAGGCGCCCCGCGGCCATTTCCTTTTTCCCCGCGCTTGGTGTAACCAACGCTCACCTCCTCACCGGGCCTCCCCCATGCTCTATGCCAGATCGCTGACGTTCAATTTCGTCTTCTACGTCAACCTGATCGTCCAGATGATCCTCTGGACCCCCTATTATTTCCTGTCGCCCCGTCACCGCGCCTGGTTCGTGCCGAAATTCTGGTCGCGCACCTCGATGTGGCTCTTCGACAAGATCGCTGGAACGAAGAGCGACATCACTGGCCAGGAAAACCTGCCAGCAGGCTCGTTCATCCTGGCGCCCAAGCACCAGTCGTTCTGGGACGCGATCGCCTTCTTCCCCTTCCTCCAGGACCCGCTCTATATCTTGAAACGAGAGCTGACCTGGATCCCGTTCTTCGGCTGGTACATCATGAAGATGCGGATGATCCCGGTTCATCGCGGCAGCCGCTCGAAGGCGTTGAAGGCGGTGGTCGCCGCGACCAAGGCGGAGATGGCGCGCAACCCTCGCCAGCTGATCATCTATCCCGAGGGCACGCGCCGGGCACCGGGCGACGAGCCGGCCTACAAATACGGCATCGTCGAAATCTATGCGCAGCTTGGTGTTCCGGTGGTGCCGGTTGCCCATGTCGCCGGCCTTTATTGGCCGCGCCGGAAATTCCTGCGCTACCCCGGCACCATCAAGGCACGCTTCCTGCCGCCGATCCCGCCCGGCTTGAGCAAGGACGAATTCATGGCACGCCTGATCGGCGAGACGGAGACCGCCTGCGATCAGCTTCTCATTGAGGCATCCCACGAACCCAATCCGCCGGCCTTGCCGCCGACGGCGGTGAAGCGGTTGCAGGAACTCGGCGCGAAAGCCTGAGCGAAAACTCCCGGCCAGTTTTCAACCAAACACTGCCAGCGCTGTGGTCAACACCAGCGTCACGGCAAAGACCAAATTGACGATCCGCGAGGTTGCCGGCTGGCGCAGGAAGCGCGCGAACGCTGCTCCCGCGACGAGCCACACGGCATGGATGGCGACGATCATCAGGGCGAGAACCGTCAGCCTCAGCCATGGACCGAGCTCAGCGACGCCTTGTTTCGACGAAGCACCTGCGAACACGGCGGCGATCGCCACATAGGCCTTTGGATTGGCGACCGCGAGAAGGAACCCAGCCAGCCATGTTGGACGCGAAGCCTCGGCGACGCGTGCCGCCAAGGGCGGGGCCGTGGCGATCTTGAAGGCGAGATAGAGGATGTAGGCGGCGGACGCGACAGCCAGCAGCGGCGCGAGCCGCGGCATCGACGTGAGCACCGCCATGACCCCGGTCGCCACGACCAGCAGCACGGCGATCGTGCCCAGGATGATCCCCCCTGCATAGCGCAGCGAGTGGCGCAGGCCGAAGGCGGCCCCGACGGCGGTGACGCTTATCGTTGCCGGCCCTGGGCTGCCCATGACGACCGTGGCGGCAAGCACCAGCGCGGGCAACTGACGCCACAGATCCGGCTGCGAAAGAAGCGGCTCAGTCATATGCACCCTCTGTCTCGCCCTGTGCGAACGAGGCTATGGCAAGACAAGAGGATCGTCTTGGACGTTCGTGCGAGGAGCGGTCGCCGAAAGCTTCAGCCGCTCGCCCTGTCGAGTTCGGCCATGTCGTCGGCGCTCAGTTTCAGCGACGCCGCCTTGATCAGGCTGTCCATCTGCTCGGGCTTGGTGGCGCTGGCGATCGGCGCGGTGACGCCTGGCCGCGCGATAATCCAGGCAAGCGCGACTTCCGCTTGCTTGGCTGAATGCCTGGCCGAAACGCCGTCCAGTGCCGCAAGGATGCGCATGCCGCGCGCATTGAGATAGTCCTTCACCCCGCCGCCACGCGGGCTTTGGCCAAGATCGGCCTCGCTGCGGTATTTGCCGCTGAGAAAGCCCTTGGCCAGGCTAAAATAGGTGATGACGCCGATGTCCTCGGCCACGCAGAGATCACGCAGCGGCCCGTCAAAGGACGAGCGATCGTAAAGATTGTATTCCGGCTGCAGCACCTCGTAGCGCGGCAGGCTGCGCAGGCTCGCCACATCAAGTGCGGCGCGCAACTGGGCGGCGTCGAGGTTCGAGCAGCCGGCATAGCGGATCTTGCCCTTGGCGAGCAGCTTCTCGTAGGCGCCAAGGGTTTCCTCGTAGGGCGTCGTCGGGTCCGGCCAGTGCGACAGATAGAGGTCGATGGTGTCGGTCTGCAGGCGCTTCAGCGATGCGTCGACGGCCTTTTCGATGTATGCGGCGGACAGGTCCTTATGGCCCTGCCCCATATCCGAACCGACCTTGGTGACCACGATGACCTTGTCACGATTGCCCCGGTCCTTCATCCACTTGCCGATGATGGTTTCCGACTCCCCGCCTTTGTGGCCGGGCACCCAGCGCGAATAGGCATCCGCCGTATCGACGGCGTTGAGGCCGGCGCCGACGAAGCGGTCGAGCAGGTCGAACGAGGTTTTCTCGTCGGCGGTCCAGCCGAAGACATTGCCGCCCAGAACCAGCGGCGCGATGGAAAGGTCGGTGCGACCGAGACGGCGTTTCTGCAAGGCGGATCTCCGGGATGATTGGGCGGACGAATGGCGCCCGCGGGCTGAGGTTCGGAACCTAACCTAGGTCTCGACTGATCGAGGTCAAAGGCCTGGCCGCCTTTTTCCGCAGAGCCAGCTTCACAAAGGCGCGACCCGCCTGGCGACATCCTCCAGCCAATGGTCACGAATGCCCAGCGCCTCGAGATGCTCCAGCGTGCTGAGCACATAATCCTCGTTGATGCCGGACTGGCCGACCGCGCCGTGCACCACGGCCGCCGCCTCCGCCGCGTCGAGCGCGCCGGCATATTGCTCGTGCTGGCGGTCGACGATGTAGGCAACCGCCTCGACCGTCCGGCCCCCGTCGAGGCGAATCTTGAGCAAGCGCTCGAGATAGACGTTGGTGACCAGTTCGCGCTCGCGCAGATAGGTGATGACCTCGTCGCGCAAGTCGCCGGGAACCCGGAACGCCAGGCCGATGCACGAGCCGCCGCGGTCGAGGCCGAGCACCAGCCCCGGCCGCTCCCGCGTGCCGCGATGCACAAAGGAATACACACAGAGCGACCTGCGGTACCCATGCAGGCGGGCGCGCTGCGTCTCGACATGCGCGAAACCCGGCCGCCAGATCAGCGACCCATAGCCAAACACCCAAAAATCGCCCATATCGCCGCGCCTGATTGCAAAAAATGCCAACACCGCACCGGGACCGGTGTTTTTTCCGCCTGTCCCGTCTACCTATTCGTCTCTGTCTACCTATTGTTGGCGGAATCGACTGTCCGTCCGCAACACCCATGCGTTAACGAGAGCCAAAGCATGACGTCAAGTGACGAACGCCAGCCGAGTTACCGTCGCCGCCTGTTCTGGCTTGCCGCGTTCGTCGTGGTGCTGTTTGCCATCTACAGCGGCGGCTGGTTCTACCTGGCCGACCGGGTCAGGAGCGAGGCCGACAAGGCGGTTGCCACGCTGAACAAGACTGGCGTCGAGGCCGGCTGCGCCAACCTCCAGGTCAGCGGCTATCCCCTGAGCTTTACCGTCTCCTGCGACAACCTGGCTTACGAGGACGATGCCAGGAACATCGCCGCTTCGGTCGGCAGATTCAACGCAGCTGCTCAGATCATCCAGCCTCTGTCGCCGGTTGCCAATCTGCGCGGCCCGCTCAGGACCTCCATTCCGGACATGGTGCCGCTCTGGATCGACTGGGACAATCTGCAAGCCAACGTCAAATTGTGGTGGCCGTTACCGCAGCGGATTGTTCTGGAGGCGGAGGGTCTGTCCGGCCAGACCGATCCGGCCGACGATGCCGATCCGGTGCAATTGTTCAGCGCCGGCAAGGCCGCCGGTCAGTTGCAGCCGAACGGTGGGGATATCGATTATGTCGGCAGTTTTGGCGATCTCGAGATCGATCCCGATGCGATCGGCGGGCGCGTGCTGCCGGCGCTCGACGCCAGCGGCGACGTCACGCTGAAGAACGGCGTCGCGCTCATCGGCACGCAAGTGAAGAGCCTGCGCGGCCAGGCGATCGAAATCCGCAACCTCGACCTGTCATCGGGCACGGCGCGCATCACCGTTTCGGGACCGCTGTCGGTCGATGCCGAGGGCCTGGTCAACGCCGATCTGATGATCAGGCTGAAGGATCCGAAGGCGGTGGCTGCCATCCTCGGCACCGCCATACCCGAGCAGAAAAGCCAGATCGAGCAAGGTTTTTCTGCCCTGGCGGTGCTCGGCAACGAACCGTCGATGCCGCTCAAGGTGGTCAAGGGCAAGGCCTCGCTCGGCTTCATCCCGCTGGGCAAGATCAAGCCGCTCGATTAAGCATCCCTATATGAACAGACCGGCAAAACTTCTGAGCGTCGGCGCGCTGACGCTCGACACCATCCTGCGTGTCGAGACACTGCCCGTGCATCAGGGCAAGTTCATCGCCTCCGACGGCGTCCAGATCGCCTCGGGCATGGCCACCAGTGCTGCCTGCGCCGCGCACCGCCTGGGCGCTGAGGTGTCGCTGTGGGCGAGCGCGGGCGACGATGCCGTCGCCGACCAGCTCATCGCTGGCATCGAGGCCGAAGGCGTCGATTGCACCCTTGTGCGCCGTGTCAGAGGCGCCCGCTCGGCACTGGCCTCGATCCTGGTCGACGCGCATGGCGAGCGCATCATCGTGCCGTTCTATGACAGACTTGCGCAGGCCGACCCCGAAGCCCTGCCGGTCGCCGACCTCTCCGCATTCGACGCCGTACTGGTCGATGTCCGCTGGCCGGGCGCGGCAGCACTTGCCCTCAACGCAGCGCGCGCCATCGGCCGGCCGGCGATCCTCGATGCCGACACCGCGCCGCTGGAGGTCCTGGAACAGCTGTTGCCGCTCGCCACGCATATCGTCGCTTCGGAGCCGGCGGCGCGCATTGTCTGCGGCCAGGCGCTAGACCCGGAAAAGGCTTGCGCCGATCTCGCCAGCCGCACCGACGCCTTTGTCGCGGTGACTGGCGGCGCGGCAGGGAGTTGGTGGCACGACCGTTCCGCAGGCCGTGTGCGCCACGTCGCGGCGCCGAGGATCAAGGCGGTCGATACGCTCGCCGCCGGCGATGTCTTTCACGGCGCCTTCGCCGTCGGGCTGGCCGAAGCCATGCCGGTAGAGCAGGCGCTGCGCTTTGCCAGTGCGGCCGCCGCGCTCAAATGCCTGCGCTTCGGCGGCAGGCTGGGCGCGCCGGACAGGGCCGAGACGCTGGCCATGGTTGCCGCGACCTGGCCTGGCCTGCCTGAAACAGTTTAGCTCTTTGCGGGGTGCTCGACCGCCTGGCGGCCAAAATCCGGCACGTCGATGTCCTGGCCGGCCTCGATGATCGAACGGCGCACGGCACGGGTGCGGGTGAACAGATCGAAGAGTTTTTCACCGTCACCCCAGCGGATCGCGCGTTGCAATGACGCCAGATCTTCCGAGAACCGCGCCAGCATTTCGAGGATGGCATCCTTGTTGTGCAGGCACACATCCCGCCACATGGTCGGGTCGGACGCGGCAAGGCGGGTGAAGTCGCGGAAGCCGGAAGCCGAATATTTGATCACCTCGGACTTGGTCACCGACTGCAGGTCATCGGCGGTGCCGACGATGTTATAGGCAATGATGTGCGGCAAATGCGAGACAATGGCCAGCGTCATGTCGTGATGCTGGGGGTCCATCGTGTCGATGTTGGCGCCGCAGCGCCGCCAGAATTCCGACAGCCGCTCCAGCGCATCCGGGTCGGTATCGGGCACCGGCGTGAAGATGCACCAGCGATTGTCGAACAGATCGGCGAAACCGGCATCGGGGCCGGATTTTTCCGTGCCGGCCAGCGGATGGCCGGGAATGAAATGAACGCCGGCCGGCACAAAAGGCTGCATCTGTGCGATGACCGATGCCTTGGTCGAGCCGACATCGGTGAGGATCGCGCCCGGCTTCAGCGCCGGTGCGATTTCCTCGGCCACCGCGCCGGATGAGCCGACCGGCACCGAGACGATGATCAGATCGGCATCGCGGACCGCCTCTTTCGCATCGGTGGTGTAGCTATCGCCGAGTCCAAGTTCTTCCGCCCGCGCCAATGTCGCGGCACTGCGGGTCGAGATGGCGACATGGCGGGCGAGGTCCTCGCGGCGGATGACCCGGGCCAGCGACGAGCCGATCAGGCCGATGCCGACCAGCGCGATCTTTTCAAACATCGGTGATGTCATGGTGTTCTAGCTTTTCAGGAATGTCGTGAGAGCGGCGACAACGCCGCGATTGGCCTCTTCGGTGCCGACGGTCATGCGCAGCGCGTTGGGAAAGCCGTAGCCGGAAACGCGCCGCAATATAAAGCCGCGCGCCGTAAGATAGTCGTCCGCCGCTGCCGCAGAATGTTTCTGATCGTCAGGAAAATGAATGAGGATGAAATTGCCGACGCTCGGTGTCACCCGCAGCCCAAGCTTTGTGAACTCCTCGCTCAGCCAGGTCAGCCAGGTCTCGTTGTGCGCGACGCTGCGCTCGACATGGGCGCGGTCGCGGATCGCCGCAATGCCGGCCTCGATCGCCGTTGCATTGACGTTGAAGGGGCCACGCACGCGGTTGATCGCGTCGACGATGTGCATCGGCGCGTACATCCAGCCGATCCGCGCACCGCCAAGGCCGATCTTGGAGAAGGTGCGGGTCATCACCACGTTCTCGGCGCTGCCGACCAGTTCGATGCCGGCTTCATAGTCGTTGCGGCGGACATATTCAGCATAGGCCGCGTCGAGCACCAGAAGCACGTGCCTGGGCAGACCTGCATGCAGCCGGCGCACTTCCTGGAACGGCACATAGGTGCCGGTCGGGTTGTTGGGATTGGCGAGGAAAACGATTTTCGTGCGCGGCGTGACGGCGGCCAGGATGGCGTCGATGTCGGCGCGCTCGTCTGTTTCCTTGATCGTCACCGGAACGGCACCCGCCGACTGGATGTAGATCTTGTAGACCATGAAGGCGTGTTCGGTGATGACAGCCTCGTCGCCGGGCGCCAGATAAGTCTGCGCCAGCAGGCCGAGGATCTCGTCGGAACCGTTGGAGCAGATGATGTTTTGTGGGTTGAGGCCATGCACCTCGGCGATCGCTTCGCGCAGCCGCCTGGCGGTCCCGTCGGGATAGATATCGAGCTTGCCGGCAATCTCACGCGCGGCTTCAATCGCCTTTGGCGAGGGACCGAGCGGGTTCTCGTTCGATGACAGCTTGTAGACCTTGGCAACGCCGGCAGGCGCCGTGCTCTTGCCCGGCACATAGGCGTCGATGTCCATGATGCCCGCGCGCGGGGTTGGACGTGCCTTGTCCGGTGTCTGGTTCATGTCACAAAATCCGTCGAAAACGCTTCCTCAGGGAAGTCGCAGCGGAAATACAAGCCGTGGGTCGCAATGTCGAGAGGTGACAGCCCCCGGACCAAGGCTGGCCGTTGACGCCGGCCTGCCGCAGCCCTAGAAGGGGTACTAACTCCCGTGGTGATTTGGCCGGTCGGCTTGCAGCCACGTTAAACAACTTGCTAAAGGGCCGTTTGCATCCTGTAACCGGCTTTGCGACTGCAATGCCGGTTTTTTATTGCCCGCGCCGGCCGGACACCGCATCGGCATCGATTTTCGAAAAGCACGGTGCAGGGATCAAGGTGTGAGATGGATGCAATGGCCGCTCTGCGTGCTCGCAAAACCAACAACGAGGCCGACCAACCGTCGAGCCCGGTTTTGCGTTTTGGACCTGACAAGCCGCTCAAGCTCGACGCCGGCACGCTGCTGTCGCCGTTCCAGATCGCCTACCAGACCTATGGCACGCTGAACGACGCCCGTTCCAATGCCATCCTCGTCTGCCACGCGCTGACCGGCGACCAGCACGTCGCCAGCACCAATCCGGTTACCGGCAAGCCGGGCTGGTGGGAGGTGTTGATCGGCCCCGGCAAGATCATCGACACTAGCCGCTTCTTCGTCATCTGCTCCAATGTCATCGGCGGTTGCCTGGGGTCCACCGGCCCGGCCTCGACCAATCCCGCCACCGGCAAGCCCTATGGGCTCGACCTGCCGATCATCACCATCCGCGACATGGTGCGCGCGCAGCAGATGCTGATCGACCATTTCGGCATCGAAAAACTGTTCTGCGTGCTCGGCGGCTCGATGGGCGGCATGCAGGTGCTGGAATGGGCGTCGAGCTATCCGGAGCGCGTCTTCTCGGCGCTGCCGATCGCCACCGGCGCGCGGCATTCCTCGCAAAATATCGCCTTCCACGAGGTCGGCCGGCAAGCTGTCATGGCCGATCCGGACTGGCATGGCGGCAAATATTTCGAGCACGGCAAACGCCCGGAAAAGGGCTTGGCGGTGGCGCGCATGGCCGCCCACATCACCTATCTGTCCGAGGCTGCCCTGCACCGGAAATTCGGCCGCAATCTGCAGGATCGCGAAGCGCTGACCTTCGGCTTCGACGCCGACTTCCAGATCGAGAGCTATCTGCGCCACCAGGGCATGACCTTCGTCGATCGCTTCGACGCCAATTCCTATCTCTACATGACTCGGTCGATGGACTATTTCGATCTCGCCGCCGACCATGGCGGCCGGTTGGCCGACGCTTTTGCCGGCACCAAAACCCGCTTCTGCCTGGTGTCCTTCACGTCGGATTGGCTGTTTCCGACCGAGGAGAGCCGCTCGATCGTGCATGCGCTCAACGCGGCCGGCGCATCGGTGTCCTTCGTCGAGATCGAGACCGACCGCGGTCACGATGCCTTCCTGCTCGACGAGCCGGAACTGTTTGCCGCCATCAACGGCTTCATCGGCTCGGCGGCCCGGGCCAGAGGGCTCAACGCATGACCCCGAAAAGTTGCAGACTTGGCTGTCCAGGATCATGCTCCAGGCAGGAGGCAAAGCCATGAGTGTCAACCGCGACCAGCGCGTCGACCTCGAGGTCGTCGCCAACCTCATCCCGCCACAGTCGCGCGTGCTCGACGTCGGTTCGGGCGATGGCTCGCTGCTCGAACTGCTGCAGGACACCAAGCAGGTCGACGGCCGTGGCCTGGAACTGTCGCAACGTGGTGTCAACGAATGCGTGGCGCGCGGTCTCTCGGTCATCCAGGGCGATGCCGACAAGGACCTCGAATTCTATCCTGACAAGGGCTTTGACTTCGTCGTCCTGTCGCAGACCCTGCAGGCCACCCGCAACCCGAAGCTGGTTCTCGACGAACTGCTCAGGATCGGCAACCGTGCGATCGTGTCCTTCCCCAATTTCGGCCACTGGCGGGTGCGCCTGTCGCTGTTCATCCAGGGCCGCATGCCGGTGACCAAGGACCTGCCCTATTCCTGGTACGACACGCCCAACATCCATTTCTGCACCATCCGCGACTTCGTCAATCTGTGCGACGAACTCGGCGCGACCGTGGAAAAAGCAACCGCACTCGACGCCAATGGCCAGAAGATCGGCCTGTCGATGCCGTGGTGGTTCTGGAATTTCTTCGGCCAGCAGGCTGTGTTCTTGCTGAAGCGGTAGTCTTGATCGCCATGCATCTTTTTCGTAGGCGCCCTCTGCCAGTTGAAATCCCGCCGGAAATGCTGGCTGGGTTGAAAGCCGGGATTCTCATCTGCACCTCACCGCGCAGCGGCAGCAATCATCTGGCTGGATTGATGGCAGCCGCCGAGCTTGGCAACCCCCTCGAGTGGTTCGGTGGCCGCCGTGTTCTCGCAATGCCGAACTATCCTCGCGATCCCCGTGCCCAGGTTTTGCGTGCATTGAAAGATGGGCGGTCTCCCTCTGGAATTTACGCTGCCAAACTGTTTGCAAGCCAGTTTTTGCAGGTGGCCAAGACTGTGGATCTCCCAGCCAGCCTTCCAGGGCTGCACTACGTGCGCTTGACTCGCCGCGATCTCCTTGGTCAGGCAATCTCTTGGTCACGCGCTCGTCAGACCGGTCGGTTTCGCTCTACTGAGGCTGTTCAGAACTCACCACGCTATGACGGCGCATCGATAGCGGAGGCCCTTGAAAAAATCGTGCTGGAGAATCTGTCGTGGGACATCTGGCTTGCAAAAAACGGATTGTCTTTCCTGTCCTTGACATACGAGGAACTCTTGGCAAATCCACAGGCCAGCCTTGAGAAAGTCGCGAGTCTGGTAGGCGCGCAACTCACATTTGAATCTGCTGAATCTGCACCAGCCCCAAGTTCAGGTCTCGAAATCCAACGAGACAACGTCAATAGGGAGTGGAGGGAGCGCTTCTTGTCGCAATACTCGGACCCCTCAAAATTCAACCTCAGCAATCATCGCGCTTTCGGCACTCTTAGAAACCTGGGCCGGCGTCCGATCTGATCGAAAAGTGACAAGGAGCGCTTTGCGAATCTACTGCCGCTTGATCGATAGGGTTGTCTTTACGTTGGGTTGCGGCGACGATAGCCATCTAGACGCTGATGAATGGTCGGTGCAGAGATGGCTGAGGAACGCGCAACATACTCGCTCGTCTTGGAAATGGAGAACGCCAAATCCATAGATTGGGGCGAAGTCGGCGTTGGACTGAAGGCGCTGGCGCGTGAAATCACTTCGGTTTCCTCAGCCGGCTTGGCCAGACCGAAGGTTGTCATCTCCCACGGCGGAACAGAGGCGGATGCAAAATCGCTTCGTAGCGACATCACAGCGGAAGCACCGCAACTGGAACGAGTTGCCGACGTCATCTTTGCCGCTTGCCCAGGAGGGCGATATTACGACCTGAAGAATAAAGGAATCTTGAAAGCCGATGGGGACGTAATTGTCTTATCCGATTCAGATACCGTAGCTGAACCCGGATGGCTATCAACTTTACTTGAGCCGTTCGCACAATCTGAAATTGTTTGCGTGAACGGATACACCTACCTCTTGCATGATGACTTCTTTTCTAGAACATTTGCTTTGATTTGGTTTTTTCCCATGGCACATGGAGACGGGAGATTTGCTTCAAAGAGGGCAATTAACGCCAATAATATAGCTTTTCGGCGCGACTGGATTACGAAAAATCCTTTCCCAAAACATAATGGGTTCAAAGTCTCCTGCACATTGCTGATGCGCAAACTAAAACTTGAAGGTCACAAGATCTATAATGTCAATGCACGCGCTTACCATTACTCGCCACGTGGCTGGAAATTCTTTTACTGGCGTGCACTGGTAACCGGTCGCGATGCCGACCGCAAATATGTGGAGCTTAGTGCGCCTAGCCGCACGCAACGGGTGGCGAAGTCTTTCAGCCGATGGTTCACCATGTCGTGGCGCACAACACGACGTATCGTTGGCCATGCCCGAGAAGCAGGGATGCCGCTTTGGCAAATTCCATTTTCCCTGATTGTCGGTCAGGCATTTTATGGCTTGGCGTTTTGGGGCCAGTTCAGTTTCGCTACCGGCATGGTTCGCGACGAAATCGAGACCGTGCCTGACTATGTCGGGCACAGCTAGGCGATTTATCGCGATCCCTTGCGCCACGCCCGCAACGTTGCATTGGTCTGGCACCAGTCAACTCAGAACATCCGTGGCCTTGTGCGGGTATTCGACGCCATCGGCGAACACCGCGTCGGACTCCGAATTGTCTGTACGCAGCGCCAGTATCGCCTGGTAGGCCGGCGAGCTATACCAGTTACGCGCATGCTGCCTGTCGGGAAATTCGATGATGATCAGATGACCAGGCCAGTCGTTCTCGATCACCTCCACATCGCCGCCATGAATCAGAAAACGGCCGCTGAAAACCTCCAGCGTGGCATCGATCTTGTGCAGATATTCGACGATCTGCGGGCCCAGCGTGGCCTGGCGCATATGGGCAACGGCATAGGCGGTCATGATTTTGCATTCCCTTTGTAGCGAAGCCGACCAGCCGACCTCGCAATAGCAATCTGCTCAAACGTTGAGCGCGAAGCGATTACGTCCGAGGTAATGGAATACATGCTATCGGTCGCGGCGGGTCGCTTCCGGGGTGATTCGCAAATGCTCTGTCCGGCAGTGCTGTTGCAATTGGAGCGCTAACAACGGGAATTCGTTATCTCGCGCGGGCCAAGGACCCGCACGGTGAGTGACACGGGCAGCTGGTTTTTGTAACGTCACATCGACTATGAGGTGTAGCGAAAAGGAAAGTCCGATCCATTCGACCGTTCTGAAAATCGAAAAGTCCTGGATAGACGCGCAACCCTGCGCAGGAAACAGCTGACACGACATGGCCGGGATCATCGAACCGACACCTCTCATCACGGTCATAACGCCGACCCACGACCGGCGCGAATCAGTGTTGCGCGCCGTGGGAAGCGTGCTTTCCCAGAGCATGCCAAGGCTTGAGCATATTGTCGTTGACGATGGCTCGACCGATGGAACCGAGGCGGCGCTCGCCCGCATTCAAGATCCGCGGCTGATCTATGTCGGCGCGAAATGGCGAGGCGCCAACGCCGCCAGGAATGCCGGCATCGAGCGAGCGCGGGCGCCCGTGGTGACGTTCCTTGATTCGGACGACGTCTACCTGCCGCACCGGCTTGAACGGACCCTGGCCTGCTTCGATGACAATCCCACACTTCAGGTGCTGATCAGCTCTTTTGTCTCCCTGAAGGGCAACCGCGCCACCAATTGCGTCAACCGCGATGCATTCGTGAGCCCGACGATGCTGGAACGGACGCTGGTAGCGCAAACGATCTTCATCGCCGGCTCCGCGATAACCGCCCGCCGCGAGGCCTTGCTGGGCATTGGCGGCTATGACAGCGACATCACCCGGATGCAGGACCGGGAATTGCTGCTGCGGCTAGCGCGCCGCCATGGCGCGCGTTTATCCGAGGACATCGACTGGACAAAATACAATTCGGAAAACTCGATTTCGGGCTGCCGTAACGGCTATGTCGAAGCCTATGCGAACCTGATGGGCAAACATCCGCATATTGCCGACGCCTACCCGCACATTCCGCCCTACATGATTTCGCGGCAGATTATCGCCGATATCCTCAGAGGCCGGATACCTCAAGCATTTGAGGGCTACATGGCCAACCGCTCGTCGAAAGCGCTCGGCTACTCGCTGTCGGAGCTGATGCACGGCTATGTCCACGGCCGGCGCTGGCGCCGCGATCTCTACAATGAGTTCCGCGACAAGTTTGGCGCCCGACCGGCCTAGTTGCATGTCGCCCAAACGTGTCCAGCGGTTTTGGGACAACGACGTTCACGACAAGTCCCGGCACGGCTCACCGGTCGAGTTCCGGAAAATACGGATCGGACAGGAACCGCCTGTCCCGCTCGCCTTGCAGACAGTCTATCGGCGTCGCCGCGTCGACGGTGATGATTCTCGCCTTGTCCTGAACGCCGCTTACTTCGAGGATCAGCTTGCGCCGGATGGCCGTCGAAAATTCGGCGGCCGCATAAATCGGAAGCACGAAGGAACCGGGCCCTCCGGTCACGCACTGCGCATAATACTGGTCGAGATGATTGAAGGTGGGCGATGGGCTGATCAGGATCGGCAGGCCATTGACGACGATGCCTTTTGCGGTCGCCGCATCACGCGTCGCGGTGACAGGCGGCCCGATATTGTTCGGACCGTCACCGGAAATATCGATGACGCTGCGTTCGCCCTCGAAAGAAATGCGGTCGAAAAGCTCGGTGCCGAAGGCCAGCGCACCGGAAATCGACGTGCCGCGGAAGCTGCGGAACGGGCGGGCCGCAACCTTGTCGGCAAAGCTGTTGGCGCTCTCGGCGCTGTCGATGATCTGCCAGCCTATGACTGCGTCGTCGCGCACCGTGCCGGCCCATTCGAAATAGGCGAGCGCGATGCGGCCCTTGGCGCCGGCGCGGACAGCCTCGATGAAGTCGGGATGCCGCAGCGCCTCGACATAACCGGCGCGCTGCAGGGCGAACTCCTTCTCGTCCATCGACAGCGAGATGTCGACCGCCAGCACAAGCTCGACGTCGACGGCCAGCGCATCCGGCGGCGAGGCAGCGGGAGCGGCCTGGGCGCAGGCAAGACAGACAAGCAGGCGCAGAGCATCAAGCATGGCCGTCGCCAGGGTTGTTTCTCCCCGGGAGCTTCACTCGCGATCACGGCAAAATAAAGCTTGGCACCGGTAAGCCGACATCGGCCTATGCCTTGCGGCGAGCGGCGACTGGCGGCGGTTCGATCGCGCCGGCCCTGATGCGGGCGGGCTTCAGAGCCGGCGCACCGGAATCCTTGACGATCGTCAACGCGCGCGAAAAGAAGTGATCGTTGTGCAGGCCGCGCCCGATGTTGAGGATCGCGGTCCCCGGCAAACGCTTCTCGAGCATCGACAGCACGCGTCTTAGCGACGGGCCGTCGAACGCATCCAGCGCTTCATCGATGATCACCCATTTAGGCTGCCGCAAGGCGAGCCTGGCGAAGGCCAGCGAGCGCTGTTCGTCATCGCCCAACTCGTGGTCCCAGCGCCCGGCGCGGTCGAGCGACGACGACAGCCGCTCGAGACCGACCTCGGCGAGCACCGCCGAAATCTCGGCATCGCTCGCCGGCGCAGCTCCATTAGAATGATCAAGCACCTCGCGCAACGTACCGACCGGGAAATAAGGGACGCGCGGCACGAATAGTGGGGGTTCCCCCGCCGGCAGGCTGATCCGTCCGCTTCCCCATGGCCACAGGCCGGCAATGGCGCGGAAGAACAGCGTCTTGCCGGCACCCCGGTCGCCGGTGATTATGACGCGCTCGCCGGGGCGGATTTCGACATGCTGGTCGGCGAGCCTAGTGCAGCCCTCCGGCGAAGCCACTTCGAGCTTCTCGAAAGTCAGGCTGCCATTGGGATTTTCGTCGAAGGCGATGCGCTTTTCCGTGTCGTGCAGCACATCGGTTTCATTAAGCGCGATGCGGAAGTCGGCGACGCGCATGAGCGTTGCGCGCCAATCGGCGATGCTGCCGATGTTGTTGATGAACCAGCGCAGCGACGAATGGACCTGGTTGAAGGCGCCGACAGCCATCATCAGGCCGCCAAAGCTGATATCGCCTGAGAAATAGACCGGCGAGGCGACCAGGATGGGTGCCACGACGGTGATCCAGCCATAGGTGTCGGTCACCCAGGCCAGGTTGATCTGGGCGCTGTAGATGCGCCGCATGGCGCCCAGCACCGTACCGAGGTCGAGTTCGAGCCGTCGCCTGGCGTCGGGCTCGCCATGGTACAATGCAATGGCATCGACATTCTCGTTGACCCGCACCATCGAGGAGCGCAGCTCGGCTTCGCGCGTGTAGCGGTCGCTGTTGAGGCTGATGAGCGGGCGTCCGACCAGCCAGCTCAGCCAGGAGGCGGTGCCGGCATAGAGGATGGCGGCCCAGACCATGTAGCCCGGTATAGCCAGCGAGGTTCCGCCGATGTGGAAGACGAAGCCCGAGGACAGCTCCCACAGCACGCCGACGAAGGACACGAGCAGGATGCATGACTGCAGCAGGCCGACGCCGAGATCCGTCGAAAGGTCGGAAAGATGCGCGGCATCCTGCTGCATGCGCTGGTCGGGATTGACGCCGATGGCGCCGGCATTGGCCAGCCGGAAGGCACGCGCCGGCCTCATCCACTGGTCGATCAGGTCCAGCGTCAGCGCTTGGCGCAGCTTGAGCCTGATCATCTGGTTGAGCCAGGTCTGGCCGATGTTGAGCACCAGAAGTCCACCGGCTATTGCCGCAAAGACGAGAAGCTGGTGCAGGAAGGCCGCCATGTCGCGGCGCGCGAGCGCATCGTAGAAAGGCTGATTCCAGCGGTTGAGCAAAACCTGGCCGATCGACGTTGCGATGATCACGGCCATGATGCCAACCGATGTCCAGAGCAACCACTTGCGAACCGGCGATCCCGCCAGCGCTCGCCTGATCGTCGCCACCTGATCGCTCAGGCTGCTGGCTTCGACCGCCACGGCAACCTGCTGAACGGTGGCGGCATAGTCCGGTTGATCAGCCATGGCCGAGGTCCTTGCGTTCAGTGCTGAAACCGGTTGGAGAGACTTGAAGGTATCCGTCGTTCAAATGGGCTGCCAAATGGGCCGTCAGTCCACTTGCGACAGATAGGCGGGGAAACGACGCCGGGCACTCTTGCCGTGATCACGAAGCCGTCACCCGTGCAACCGATGGCTTGATGTCCCCGGCCTCATTGCGACGGCCAAGCCGGGTGGCGCCATGCGGCGACAGCACCGGCACGAAGACACGGCGCGAGGCCCGCTGGGCGACAGGCACGCCTTGATAGAGCCGCTTCTGCGCCTCGACGACGATGACCCCGGAAAAGATCGGCCACAGCCGCCGGCCGGCGCGTTCAAGCACATTGTGGAACTGCATCATGAAGCGCCGCCGCGATGGCGGGAAGAACAGCGCATCGGACCAGGACGCGGGCGTGAAATTCGCCTCGCGTAGCAATTCAGTGAGCTGTCCACGCGAAAAAGGCCGGCCATTGCCGAACGGCGTGTGCTCGAAGCGCGCCCAGACGCCGCGCCGGTTGGGCACGACGATGACCACTCGGCCTGCCGGCGACAGCACACGCCAGATCTCGTTCAGCGTCTCACGCGGGTTCTCGACATGTTCGAGCGAATGGACGAGCAGCATGCGGTCGATGCAGGAATCGACCAGCGGCAATTCCTCGTCGAAGACCAATGCCGTCGCCGTGGGTCCCGTCGCCGGCCACACCACCGCGCCCTGCGTTGCCGGCATGAAGGCGAAGACCCGCTCGGCATCGGCGCCGAAGCGCTCCAGCCAAGGCAAGGTGTAGCCGAGGCCGACCAGCCGCTCGTTGGGCACGGCTGCCCATATCGACGACAACGCCATGGTGATCGAATGCTCGGCGAACCGGCCGAGCGTTGTCGAATAAAAGGAGCGAAGATCGACGATGTCGGAGTGCATGGCAGGGATGTAGCCGTGATATCGTCGGGTTTCAACAAAAGGCCTCGACGAGCCCGACATTCCGGGAATGACATTCGACATTCCGGGATGTTGTCCAACATCCCGAATGTTGCTCAACATCCGGGATGACATCCGAACGCCAGCGCCCTATGTCTGCGGCGATAATGGAGAGATGCGATGCCGGTCGAAATCGAACAGTTCATGTGCCGCACCGACAATTTTGGCGTGCTGGCGCATGACCCCAAAAGCGGCCAGACCGCGATCATCGACGCGCCCGAGGAAGCGCCGATCCTGGCCGCGCTCAAGCGCACCGGCTGGACGCCGACGATGATCCTGACCACGCATCATCATGCCGACCATGTCGAGGCCAATCTGGCGCTGAAGCAGCGCTTCAAGCTGCGCATCGTCGGCCCGGAAGCGGAAAAAGCCAAGATTCCTGGCATCGACGAAACCGTCGAAGACGGCTCGGTTCTCCATCTTGGCGATGAAAAGATCGAGGTGATCGCAACGCCCGGCCACACAGCCGGCCACGTCTCCTACTATTTTCCTGGATCGAAAGTGGCGTTCACTGCCGACACGCTGTTTGCGCTGGGGTGTGGGCGCCTGTTCGAATGCAAGCCGCCGGTGATGTATGATTCGCTGAAGAAGCTGGCGGCGCTTCCGGCTGAAACGGTCGTCTATTGCGGCCACGAATACACGCTCTCCAACGCCCGTTTCGCGCTGACCGTCGATCCAACCAATTCGGCGCTGAAGGAACGCGCCGCCAAAATCGAGGCACTGCGTACCGCCGGCAAGCCGACGCTGCCGACGACGATCGGCGAGGAACTGTCGACCAATCCCTTCCTGCGCTGGCACGATCCGGCGATCCGCAAGCATCTTGGGCTGGAGAAAGCCTCGGACGCCGAGGTCTTTGCCGAAATCCGCAAGCGCAAGGACAATTTCTAGAGCATTCGGGCCATGACCAGCTCCGCCGAAATCATCGCGACGCTCGGCCTGAAGCCGCATCCGGAAGGCGGCTGGTACGCGGAGACCTTTCGCGATGACGCCAGCGGTGCGCGCGGCCATTCGACCGCGATCTATTTCCTGCTGGAACAGCATCAGGTTTCGGCCTGGCACCGGGTCAAGGACGCCGCCGAGGTCTGGCATTTCCATGCCGGCGCCCCGTTGGCGCTCTCGGTGTGGGAAGAAGGCAGCGCCGTTATAGAGCAGGTGCTCGGCATCGATCTCGCAGCCGGTGAGCGGCCGCAGATCGTCGTCCCGGCAGGCTGGTGGCAATCGGCGCGCAGCCTGGGTGAATGGACGCTGGTCGGCTGTACCGTCGCGCCGGGCTTTGAGTTCGCCGCCTTTGAGCTGGCCGAGCCGGGCTGGCAGCCTGGACAATCCTAACTTAGCAAGAATCCGAGCGTGATCGCGAGTTGAGCGGCATAGTACAGCACCCATACGGCAAAGCGCATCCAGGCGCGGTGCGGCGAAATGGCGGCCACCAGGAATTTCTCCGTGGCTAGCAACCCGTCCGATGCCATGAACAGCACGGCGCCGCCGATAATCCAGGCGCTGCTTGTCGTCAGCGCCGAAACGCCCATCGCCAGGATCGCAGCGACATAGACGGCGATCGGGACACGCAGGCCGGGACCGACGCGGCGCCAGAGCGCCGCCAGCATTACGACCGCAAACACCGCCATGGCCAGCGCGATTGCCCCTCGCCATGATTCGGCGCCCAGCAATTCCAAGCCGCCGCCAGTGCGCAGGAACAGCACGATATAGACGACGTGCGCGAGGAGAAAACTGGCGAGCCCGCCGAGAAACGCCTTTTCACCGTCGCGCGATAGAAAGGCATTGCCAACGGCGCTGAGCGCGAGCGCGGCGATCAGCAGCAGCGGACCACCTTGCAGCACCGCCAACACGGCAAGCATCGCCACGGCAAGCGTCTTTGCCGCCGAACGGGCGAGCGTCGGCGGCATGCCAAGCGTGAACGCGTAGATCACCGCCGCCGCCAGCGAAAAGATCAGCGTCGCATTGGCATTGGCGTCGATGCCGCCGGCAAACGGCATCGTCATGCCCCGGCTCCGCTTTCGGCTGCTGCCGGCTTGCGCAGGAACAGTGACTTTGCCGCCAGAGCCGCGCCGCCGGTGATGAGTACACAGGCAGCGAGGATGCGCAGCGACGGCTCGGCGACACCGGCCGCGATCAGCACAAGCGTCGACAACAGCGGTGCGGCGTAGCTTGCGGCGCCCAGCACCTGGATGTTGCCGCGCTTGACGCCGACGTCCCAGGCGTAGAAGGCCGCCCCGACCGGCATCAGGCCAAGGCCGAGCACGGCCAGCCACTGCCCGGCGCCGTCAGGCAGCACGGTTTGTTCCAGCGCCAAGTGGCAGGCGAGCGACAACACCGCGGTCGCCGCGCAGAACCAGGTGACGATGCTGGTCGGCACCGACGGAAAGCGCCGCGACAACAGCGAATAGGACGACCACAGCACGGCGCAGACGGCGGCCATGGCATAGCCGAAGGTGTAACGGGCATCGAAGGCCAGCCCACCACCCTTGGTGACGATCAGCACGGTACCTGCAAGGCCGAGCAGCGCGCCGACGACATGGTTCCAGGCCAGGCGCTCGCCCGGCATCAGCGCCGAGCCAAGCACGATCAACAAAGGCCACAGATAGGCGATCAGGCTCGCCTCCACCGCCGGCGCATTGCGCAGCGCGGTGAAGTAGAAGAAGTGGTAGCCGAACAGGCCGGCAATGCCGATCAGCCAGACTTGGCGAGGGATTTTCTGGCCCTTGTCGGGTGCTGGCATGAACAGTCGCGCGACGAGCCCGACGCCGGTGCCGATCGAGAAGGTGATTGCCGACAAAAGGAACGGCGGCACTTGGCCGGACGCATCGGTGAGTAGCGCCAGCAGCGCCCACATGGCGACCGCCGAAAAGCCGATCAGTGTTGCGCGCCCCATTCCGTCTCCAGTGGCGCGCGTATGGCGCCTGGCCTATTGTACCGCTTCGAAACGCCCGGCGCTGATGGTCAAGGTGCCGATCTGCGTGCCCACCGTGGCGTGGATCGGCGCATATATGCCGGTTTGGCCGAGCGGTGCAAACGTCACCATCATGCGGCTGCGGTTCTTGAGATAATTGAGCGCCTTGCGGCCCTTGCGGTAACCCGCCACCGGCTCGAAGCCCATTCGACAGGTAATGGTGTCGCCCTTGTAGCCCGGCACCGAGATCGTGCCCTTCGAAGCGTAGGTCAGTGTGAGATCGGCGCGCATCTCGCCATCATAGAACTTCACCGTGCGGCCGCAGACCTGATCGAGACTGTCGGCATGGATGACGGTGGCGGCCATCGGATCGAGCACCGACGCCAGATCGCCGGCACTGATCGGCACCCAGCTCTTGGGGTCGCGCTTGCCTGGCGCCGGGGTGACCTGAGTCGAGGTGACCGCGCCATTGGCAAAGCGGATATCGACCACCGATGCCTTCTTGCCGGAGGTGTAGTCGGCACGGAACGCCTGCGGCACCATCTTCTTGCCCGCAATCGTGCCTTTGGACGAGATCGTGCCACGCGTGTCGTCGAACAATTTGGCCAGCCCTGCCGCGCTGACGCTGCCATCGATCGCGTAGGCGCCGTTCTCATAGCGGCTGGAAAACGTTGATTTCGCTATCGAAAGGCCAAGGAACGACACCGTGTACTCACCCTTGAACGACTGTGGCGAGGCAGCAGAAGCGGCGGACGGCAAGGCAATGGCAAGCAAGGCAGCAAGGGCATGAGACGAACGAAACATGGCGGGATCGGGTCCTTGATTTTCGGCCGGAGGCGGGCAACTCCGGTCTGGCATGTCCCTATCAGACCGCTTATAGGATGAATTCCGGCCTTAATATGAAATGCCGGGCGCGTCCGTGGGGAAGCCGGAGCTTGACGCCCCGGCGAAATGCAACTATGGAACGCCAACTTTTTCCATAAGGCCGCCTGACCAGAACCGCGCGCCACCCGGCGTGGGCACAAAGGTTTGGCAGACCCCGAGAACTGAAGGTTAGAACAATGTCCCGCACCTGCGAACTCACTGCCAAGGCAGTCATGTCCGGCAACAATGTGAGCCACGCCAACAACAAGACCAAGCGTCGCTTTCTGCCGAATCTCGTCAACGTGACGCTGATTTCGGAAGCACTGAACCAGAATGTGCGCCTGCGCATTTCGGCCAACGCGCTGCGTTCGGTCGAACATCGCGGCGGTCTCGACGCCTTCCTGGCCAAGGCCGACGTCAAGGAATTGTCGCAGCGCGCCCGTCTGTTGAAGAAGCAGATCGCCAAGAAGATCGCCGAGCAGGTCGCCGCCTGACATCGTTTTAAGGCGGGGGACGACCGCCCTGGCCACCTCTTGTTGGCCTTAAGCATCGGATCGAACCCGCAAGGTTTCGGCAATCCGATGTTCAAATACGAAGCGAGCATCGCCCGGATGGACATGATGCTCCGCTGGTTCCATTACCCAGGATAAAAAAATGCCTTCCTTCTCGCGATACCTGCCATTCGTGGCCGCCATGGCGCTTGTCGTCGTGGCGTCGAACATTCTCGTGCAATTCCCGATGCAGGGCCAGATCAGCGGCCTGTCGCTGGCCGACCTTTTGACCTGGGGCGCCTTCACCTATCCCTTCTCCTTCCTGGTCACGGATCTCGCCAACCGCCGCTACGGGCCCACCGTGGCGCGCAGGATCGTCTTTGTCGGCTTCATGACGGCGGTGATCTGCTCGATCCTTGTCCCGCCCTTCCTGTTCCGCCATGGCCTGATCGAATTCGAGACCGCCGCCGGCCGGCTGGTGCGGATCGCGGCGGCGTCCGGCGCGGCGTTCCTCAGCGCGCAATTGCTCGATGTGACCGTCTTCAACCGGCTGCGCCAGCAGAGCTGGTGGCGGGCGCCGATCGTCGGCACGCTGGTCGGATCGGTGTTCGATACCGCCGTATTCTTCACTGTCGCGTTCTCGGCCGCGTTTGCCTTCGCCGGTCCGAACGACAGCTTTGCGCTTGAAACCGCACCTTTGATGGGCGTCTTCCATGTCGATGGCATGCGCTGGATTTCCTGGGCGCTTGGCGATCTCTCGGTGAAGCTGATCATCGCCGTCGTCGCGCTCATCCCCTACCGGCTGCTCGCCACCCGCTGGAGTCAACCGGCAGTCGCGGCTTAAACCATGATCCCGAAAAGTGGGACCCGGTTTTCGGAAAAGATCATGGTCGGACAAAGATCATGATCCCGTGGGTCCAGCTAGACTCTGCTAGGACACCCGACGGCGCACAAGAGCTTCGCCTCAAGCGGCGCGGGTCAGAATTCTCGATCATGCTCGGCAGCAACGAGCTGATGAACAGCCGCCTCAGCGGCTCCGAGCAAGCACTGGCAAAGCTGTCCTGCGCGCGCGTCGCCGGCCATCGGCGGCCAAGGATCCTGATCGGCGGGCTCGGCATGGGCTTTACGCTGCGCGCCGCACTCGCTGAACTCGGCAATGATGCCAGCATCGTCGTCGCGGAGTTGGTGCCGGCGGTCGTCGCCTGGGCACACGGCCCGATGGCGGAGATCTTTGGCGGCTGTCTCGACGATCCGCGCGTCAGCATCCGGGAGACGGATGTCGGGCAGCTGATACGGTCTGAGCCCGCAGCCTGGGACGCCATCCTCCTGGATGTCGACAACGGCCCGGAAGGCATCGTCCACAAATCCAACGATGCGCTTTACAGCCTGCAGGGCCTCAGTGCCGCGCGCAGCGCCCTCAAGCCGGGCGGCGTGCTGACGGTGTGGTCGCAAGGCCCCGACAGCGGCTTCACGCGGCGGCTGAAGCAAGCCGGCTTCGCGGTCGAGGAGGTCAATATACGTGCCAACGGCAAGCGAGGCGCGCGCCATGTCATCTGGGTAGCGACCAACGGCTCACGGTGAACAGTCGCCCCCCCGCCCGAGGGGGGGGGGCGGGGGGGGAGGGCGCGGGTGGGGCGGCGGGGCTGCGCCGCCCCCCCCCCAC